>DPOH01000033.1 GCA_003539755.1 Clostridium sp. | reverse complement strand
TCAGGTAGTGGTTAAAAAGGAAATACAAGAAGATATAGAACTAAAAAAGAAAATTAACAAAGTGAACATAGAGAGAAAACAAGCTGAATTAAAGATATTAAAGGAGCAAAGGAAAGTAGAGAAAGCTAAAAAAGAGCTGATAAATGATATTAAGAATGACTTAAAAACAGAAGTTAAAAAAGACAAGTTATTGAAAAAATATATTAAATCAAATAAAAGCATGAAAAAATCAATGTACAAACAATGTAATAGTGGATTTAGTATTAGTAAAGCTTGCTTTATAGTTTGTTTTCTTTTAATAAGTTATTCCCTTTGTAATTCCTACATAATAAATAATAGTCAGGCACCTACTTGGGTGATTGAAATTAATAGTAAATTTGAAGCAATTAAATCTATAATATTTAACTAGATAAACAGACTACTAATTTATTAGTAGTCTGAATTCATAAAATAGATAAAAGGTATTATTGTATAGAGGTGATAATTTGAATATAGAGTGCAATCAATGGAAGAAAAAAATTTTAAATAAGTATGTATTTTTAAGTATATACATTCTTATAGTTATAGCTACAACTTTAGTGCTTAACTTTGTTTTAAATGCAGTTAATAGTATACCAACTTTAATAAATACTCTTAAAAATTTTACAGTAGAAAATCAGGTAAATCCTCTTTCAATAATTTCTTGGAAGTGGATTTTTATTTTTCAATTAAAATTTTGGTTTATTTATATATTAGCACTTGCAATTATTACTGTTTCTGTATTTTTAAAGCTATATAAAGTTAATTCAGCATTTAAAGATATAAATAAAGGTACTAAGGGTACTGCTAGATGGACAACAATAGAAGAAATTAAGGAAACTTATAAAGCCGTTCCAGACAATGATAAAGAGTATGAGGGTAAATCAGGAGTTCCAATTGTTCACTATGAAGATAACCTTTATGTAGATACTAACAATACTAATACATTAGTAGTGGCATCTACTCAATCAGGAAAAACAGAAATGTATTCATATCCTTTATTAGATTTAGTAATGAGAGCAAAGGAAAAAGATTCAATCATAGTTACTGATATAAAAGGAGATATGCTTAAGAATACTAGAAAAGACTTTATTAAACATGGTTATGATGTTCATGTTTTAAACGTAATGAACCCATATTTAAGTATAGGATATAACCCTCTTGAACTTATAAAAGAAGCATATATCAAAGGGGATTATGCTAAAGCTCAAATGCTTTGCAATACATTTTCATATTCTATTTTCCATAATCCTAATGCGAAAGAACCTTTATGGGAAGAAAGTTCCATAGCTTTAGTAAATGCTTTAATATTAGCAGTTTGCGATATAAATATTAAGGCGAATACACCTGAAAAAATAACCTTATATACTGTAACAGTTATGTTATCTGAACTAGGTAGTAATCCTGATGAAGATGGATATACAAAATTAGACCATTTCTTTGGAGCATTACCACCTAATAATCCTGCTAAGTTACAGTATGCAACGATACAATTTTCTAAAGGTGTTACAAGAGGTGGTATATTTACAGGAACAATGGCAAAGTTAAAAAATTATGCCTATGATACTATAGCAAAAATGACAGCAGTTAATACATTTAATATAGAAGATTTAGCATATGGAGAAAAACCTATTGCTTTATTTATAGTATATCCTGATTGGGATGATTCAAATTATAGTATTATCTCAACATTTTTATCTCAAGTATCAGCAATACTTTCTGAAAAAGCTACACTATCTAAGGAATCAACTTTACCAAGAAGGGTAAGACATCTTTTTGAAGAGGTAGCCAATATTCCAGCTATAGAAGGATTAAACAGAGCTTTAGCAGTTGGTCTAAGTAGAGGACTTGTTTATACTTTAGTAATACAAAATGTAGCTCAATTAGAAGAAAAGTACGGAGAAAAAATGGCTAAATCGCTTATGGGTAACTGTGGTAATCAAATTTATATTATGTCTGATGAAATGGAAGATGCAGACGCATTTAGTGCAAAGTTAGGAACTAAAACAGTTGTAACAAGCGATAGAAACGGAGAAAAGTTCAGTATTGAAAAAACTATATCAGAAAAAGAAGATGATAGAGCCTTGATGATGCCTGATGAACTTAGAAAATTGAAAAAGGGTGAATGGATTGTACTAAGAACTAAGAAAAGAGAAGATTTAAATAAAAATAGAGTGCAGCCAAACCCTATTTATGCATCAATTAAAGAGGGGACACAAATGTTACATAGGTATGAGTATTTAATGCACCGTTTCAATCATAAAATGACATTTGAAGAACTAGGCATTGAAGCAGATCACCAATATATAGATTTAGATAAATTAATTATTAATTTTAATTTTGAAGATGAGTATAAAGAGGATGAAATTTACAATAGTAAAAATAGTGAAAAAGAGGACTGCAATATTAATGAAAATGAAAATATTGAGGTTGAATATAAAACTTTAATTACTGATTTAATTTCAACCGATAAATACAATTATATAAAAATGGTATCAGAAAAATACTTATCGGATGAAGATTATCAAAACTTTATACAAATAAAATATATAGGAGAATTACAGGAGTTTTTTAATGCTCCTGATAAGATAGATATTTATAATAAAATAGAAAAACACCTTAGTTAAATAAAAGGGGGAGGAAACAACTTTGTCTGATGCACAAGTTATTGAAATACTAAAATCATTTGATGTGCTAAACCGATCCTCAATATGGGCGGATGCTTTTAGATTTATTATGTGGCACATAAACTTAGGATTATCAAAAGTGGTAGATTTACTTTCAAATAGTTTAAGTGAAATTTATAGCGTGATGAACTTCTTTAATAGTAAGTATGTAAATGATTTTATAGATAAATATATAGTAGTGATTTTTGCTTTTGCATCCATTGCATTAGCAATATTAGGATGGAAAATTATAATTAAGAAAGAAAATGATTATAACAAAATTATTACAAATGCTTTAATTGCAAGTACTATATTTGGTGTATTACCTTGGGGTATGCAACAAGGAGAGAGTTTAGTTAAAGCGGGAGTTAATTTGTTAGATGGGAATGTAAGCAAATCAACTAAAATTTTCAGTTCAAATATAACTGATTTATATTTAATTGATAAAAACGGATGGAAAAATCAGAATCCCCAACCTAAGAATTATATAAAAGATGATTCAAGTTTATCATTTTTAAGCATAACAGAAATAATGGATACAGGGGGACTTTTTACATCTACAAAACTATCAGATGATGGTACTAAAATTTTAAAACATAAAATTAGTGATGCATCAGGTGAGTATAAATTAGAAGAATTAAAATCCCATCTTGTTTATGAAGATGAAGGATATTATCGTTACTCATGGCATCCATTTTTTATTTTGATAGAATTAGGAACTATGGCTCTAGTTCTATTTTTTACATGCTTTAAAACGGCACAATTAATACAAGAACTAGGAATACTTAAAATTATTGTGCAAGGTACGGCTTTAACTGATATTGAAACAGGACAAAGGAATAAAAAACTTATAGAAAAGGTAAAAAATACTTTTATTATTTTATATATAATAATGCTTTTATTAAATATATATCTTCTATTCGTAGATTTTGTAACGGCATCTAAAATTTCAAAAGCAACTCAATTAGTTATGATTTTAGCATCAGGAATACTTGTGATAGATGGTCCAAACTTCATAGAAGAGATGTTTGGTATAGATGCTGGACTAAAAAGTATTAGTAGGTCAATAATAGCTACGGCTCAAGGGGCTAAAGGTATTAAGGATTTTGCTAGTGCTATTGGAAAGGGTGCATCAGCAGTAGGAAAAGCATCAGTAGGAGCATCAAAAGTTTTAGGAAAAACAGCTATAAATACATCAGCTGGAATTAAAGGTGCTCTTGATGGGTTTAAAGAAAGTGGAAATAGTTCTAAGGAAGGAAATTCAAGTGCTTCACCATTAGGAGGTATGTCAAATGGGAATGCATCACAAGATGATAAAGTAAATAGTCCATTATCAGATATTTCTAAGAGTAATGTATCACAAGGAGATACAGAAACTACAGGAGATGCACCATTAGGAGGTATGTCAAATGGTAGTACATCAAATGATATAGGAGCTACAGGAGATACACCATTAGGAGGTATGTCAAATAGTAGTACATCAAATGATATGAGAACTACAGGAGATACACCATTAGGAGGTATGTCAAATGGTAGCACATCAAATGATATGGGAACTACAGGAGATACACCATTAGGTAGTATGTCAAATGGTAGTACATCAAATGATATAGGAGCTACAGGAAATACACCATTAGGTAGTGCATCAGGTTCTAGTACATCTAAAGGTAGTACAGGAACAAATACACCATTAGGTAGTGCATCAGGTTCTAGTACATCTAAAGGTAGTGTAGGAGCAACTACTCCAATAGGAAATGCATCAGGTTCTAGTGTATCTAAGGGTGGTGTAGGAGTAACTACTCCAATAGGAAATACATCAGGTAATAATACATCTAAAGGTAGTGTAGGAGCAACTGCTCCAATAGGAAGTCCATCAGATTCTAGTGTATCTAAAGGTAGTGTAGGAACAAATACACCAATAGGAAGTATATCAGGTAATAATACATCTAAAGGTAGTGTAGGAGCAACTGCTCCAATAGGAAGTCCATCAGATTCTAGTGTATCTAAAGGTAGTGTAGGAGCAACTACACCAATAGGAAGTCCATCA
>DPOH01000132.1 GCA_003539755.1 Clostridium sp. | reverse complement strand
TTTATAAGTTTTCAGTAACGGATACAGGAATAGCACATATTTCTGATCCTTTCCCAGAAAACAAAGAAAAAAATGCGTGAAGTATTAGGTTCAGCAATTTAATCCACCGCAAAACACACGACTAATTGTAATGTAGCTTAAACAGCTGATTACATATAGTCGTGTTTTTTTATTTTTAATGTTATACATCAGGGATTCGTTCAACAAGAATTTAAAGATATTATGGATATTTTTATTATCAAACTTTAGTGAATATGTGATAATTAGAAATATTCTAGAGTGTAAAAAGTTCATAAGAGATTTTGTAAAAGAAGTAGTAGTGTTTAAATATAGAATGGGGAAGTTTAAAGTTACTAGTAGTATTAAGAAATATAGTAACAGTTTTTGTATAAAGGTCAGTTGATAAATATGCATTATTGATCTACATTGATATTAGCGAATAGTTGTTCTATAATTTAAATAAAAATAAAATACAGTAATAAAGTATATAAATAATATTAGTTTAGAAATATGAAAATGTTTATTAGAAATCATTCAAAAGTTAATTTTAGCTATATTAAAAGAAGATATAGAAGACTTTTATAAAATTAGTAGAATAATATATAAACAATAAAAAGATAAAATACTAAAAAAGAGCGGAGGAACGAAATAATGGATCCAGTTGCATTTAATATTGGGGATTTTAGTATAAGATGGTATGGTATATTAATAGGATTAGGAGCATTAGTGGGGATGTTGTTAGCTTATTACAATGCTAAAAAGTTAAAATTAGATTTTGATATAATATTAGATGGATTTTTAATAGCATTTCCATGTGCTATTATAGGTGCACGAGCATATTATGTATTTTTTGAATTCGACAATTTTAGAAATAATATACTAAGTATATTTAACTTGAGAACTGGAGGATTAGCTATACATGGAGGTCTTATTGGAGCATTTATAAGTACAATGATTTATTGTAAGGTGAAAAATATTAAGATATTAAAATATCTTGATATTGCAGCTCCATCTATTATACTTGCACAGGCTATCGGAAGATGGGGAAATTTCATGAATGGAGAAGCACATGGTGATATAGTAACATATGAATTTATAAGTAAATTCCCTAAGTTTATTCAAAAGGGTATGTATATAGATGGATATTATTATAATCCTACTTTCTTTTATGAATCATTATGGAATTTATTAGTATTCATATTATTAATGGTTATTTTATATAAGAAAAGAAAAAATGAAGATGGATTAGTGATATCCAGTTATTTAATATTATATTCACTAGGAAGACTCTTCATTGAACAGCTGCGAACTGATAGTCTTATGATTGCAAATATAAGGGTAGCACAGTTTATGAGTATTATGGGAATTTTAATTGGAATAGTGTGTGTTATTTGTATAAATTTACATACAAAAATGAAAAGGTAAAATCAGTTGTTTAATTATTATCATTTCATAAGAAGAGACTCTATTAGTTTGGTGGAGTTCAAAGATCATGCTTCACTTCCACCATAAAATCCACGAAAATCATTATTTTGGATTTTCGTGGTTTTTTTATTGTTATGAGTATAGGTATAATTAAAACTCTAATCCTATATATTTTGGATTATTAATTGGAGCATTTAAAGTAATAATTTATTAAGCCTATATAAATTCTCTTTTTAAATTAATTTATAGATTCTACTATCTTTTTTATTTTTACTCTTTTTACTTTATAAAACAAGAAAACTTAATAAATTATTCTGTTATATTGCTTTCAATTTCAGATTCATTATTTGTCTTATCTTGCACACCTCTTGAATAAATATTAGCAATTATAGCTCCTGAAATATTGTGCCATACGCTGAAAACGGCCCCTGGAATTGTAGCTAATGGATATTGTGCAAAATGTACTGTAGCAAGTGAAGTAGCAAGTCCTGAATTCTGCATACCTACTTCTATTGAAATAGCTTTGCACTTTGATGTATTAAGCTTTAATATTTTTCCTATTGAAAATCCTAATAAATATCCACAGATGTTATGAACTATAACTATAGCTACTATCAATAATCCACAAGTCATAATCTTAGCTGAGTTTGCACTTACTACTGCTGCTACTATAGCAACTATAGCACATACTGAAATCAAAGGTAATACCCTTACAAGTTTTTGTGTAGCTTTTCCAAATAATTTATTGATTATAAATCCAAGTACTATAGGCAATATTACAACTTTTATAATTGACAAGAACATGCTCATCATATTAACATCAACACTTTGTCCTGCTAATGCATAAGTTAATGCTGGTGTCATAAATGGTGCTAGTATAGTTGAAATACCAGTCATACCAACTGATAATGCTACATCACCCTTTGAAAGGTAAGTTATAACATTAGAAGAAGTTCCCCCTGGACATGTTCCTACTAAAATAACACCTACAGCTAGTTCTACTGGCAAATTAAATATTTTAGTTAATCCAAATGCTAAAAGTGGCATTATAGTGAATTGAGCTATACATCCAATAATAACATCCTTAGGTCTTGAAAATACTACTTTAAAATCTTCAAGCTTTAAAGTAAGCCCCATCCCAAACATTACAATACCAAGTAATGTATTTACATAGCTTGTTTTAATCCACGATACTGAATTTGGCACAAATAATGCAAGAGCTGCTATTAGTATTACGAAAGCTGCCATATACTTTCCTACGAAGTCACTTAATTTTTCTAAAAATTTCATAATAAAATCCCCCAATTTTATTTATTTATAATAGAAATAATTCTATTAATAACATACTTATTGCTGTAAATAAAAAAGCCTTTATCTCCTAAAATTAAGAGACAAAAGCTATAAACTTCTGCGGTACCACTCTAATTGTTAAAATAAATTTAAACACCTTAATCATATCATCCAATATGAAACACTTTTAACGGGTGTTAATCCGTTCAAACTTACACAGGTCTTAAAACCTTTCAGTCTGACTGCTCAAAGGAGATATTCTTTAAGAATTAAATACTGCCTCACACCATATAGCAGCTCTCTGAAAAATAATTATCTTAAATACTTTGCCTTTTCAATGCATTTTTGCGTTTTTATTATTCTATAACTTAATCTCTTACATGTCAATATATATATATAAGATTATATCAATATATGATGAAATTAATATTTATGATAATACTGATATAGTTAAATTAGTAGCTTGTATTGAGCAAGGCAAAGTAGTTTAGAAATGGGGTTTATTGCTAGATTGGATAAAATCAATAATTAATTAATTATAATACATAGTGGATTTCAAAGGTCGTGTATAATCTCCACCATAAAATCCACGAAAATCAAAACATTGGATTTTCATTAGTATTTTATTATATGTTTGTTATTAATAAATTTGGGCATTATATATAATGATTTAATAAATATAGATTAAGGAGACAGAAAATGAAATATTCAATAGTTTATAGTAGTTCAACTGGTAATACAGAAAAGTTAGCAGAAGTAATAAAAAATAAAATTGGTGAGTGCTATTTTGGAAAACCTTCTGATGAAGCACTTGAAGCAGATATTATATTTATAGGATTTTGGGCGAAAGGTAATTCTTGTGGAGATGATATTAAAAACTTTATAGAAAAACTTTCCGATAAAAAGATATTTGTATTCGGAACAGCTGGATACAATAATACTAAAGAATACTTTAAGGGAATTTTAGATAGTGTAAAAGCATTGATCCCAGAATCTAACACTATTGTTGGTTCATATATGTGTCAAGGAAAAGTATCAGATATTTGGAAAGATAATTTAAAGAAAAATAAGCCTGAAAAATATGAATTGATCAAGGAGGGCATAGCAGAATCTATACATCATCCAAATGAAAATGATATTAAAGGGCTAATAGCCGAAATTGATAATTTAAATTTATAATTATAAAAATTATATAAAGATATTATGAAAGGGAATGTGGAGAAATTTATTTACTCAAATCTCTCCACATTCCCTTTTAAGTTTTTATACCTACAATATCATATAAATTATTTTGTATTTATACTTTTGAAGAGAAATATTTTAATAGATAGTTTCAGCTAATTTACCCATTGCATCATAGATGTCACCACTGCCACCATAGATTTCATTAAAATCAAGAGCATAAACTCTTTTTTCTTTTATAGCTGTAATGTCTTGTAAAGATGCGTTGTTATATAATCCTTCTATCATTTCATCCATATTAGGACCACCGGCATAATCAAATAGAATTAACACATCAGGATTACTTTCTATTAAAGTTTCAACACTGATTTCGCTTCCAGTAAAATCTGCAAAAGCATTTTTTAAACCTATCATTTCAAAAGCTTCATTTTGGATATATTCTTTTGCTGGAGAACTTAAAGTAGGAACACCATTTTCAACTGTAGCTATTTCAGCCATTGTTAAATTATTATTTCCGTAAGTTTCTTCTAAGGTATTGATTTTATTATTGTATATTTCAACTAGCTCTTGTGCTCTATCTTCGACATTGAAAATCTTGCCTAAGTTCTTAATATCAGCTAAGAATGAGTCATAAGTTGCCTTATCTTCACCCACATGAGTTATGTAAGTTGATATTCCTGCATTATTTAAATCAGTGACAGTTCCAACTCCATAATCTCCATTGATAAATAAATCACCACGTCCGATTATACAATCTGGATTTACGGATAAGGCTACTTCTTTAGAAATATAGCTTGTTGATAATACATTTAATTTGCTGAATTCTTCAGCTACATCTTCTGCTGGATCTCCAAATACAGCACTAACACCAGCTATCTTATCGCCTAATCCAAGTCTTAACATCAATTCAGCAGCTCCTTGATTATTACAAAGAACTCTTTCAGGCACTTTATCAAATGTAGCCATTATAGGTTCCCAAGTAGTACCATCATCGCTGATAGAGTAGCTTTCTACAGTTACAGTATTATTTTTTGATGATGCATTTTCAGTGCTTAATGTGCTACTTGAACCACATCCAATAAGGCTTAATGCTAGTGTACTAATCGTTAATAATTTTGTGAATTTTTTCATTGTAATCCCCCTTATATAATCTAGTTGTAACATTACATAGAAAATCAGTATTGTTTCTAACTAATATTACTTACCTAGTTATTATTAATCTCCTATAAATAATTGATTTTTATAAAAAGTTGCAAAAAAATAAAAAAACTGATATAAATAATTGAGAAACAAAATCAATTGAGACAAATTATTTATATCATGGAGGAAGTTTAATGTCAACTCAAAATAATTTGTGGAATAAGAAAACAAAATTAGAGACGCCCTTAATTTTATGTATTTTACTAATAGTTATGGCAATTACTATTATTGTGGCAATATCTGTAGGACAGGTTAAAGTCCCTATTGACCAGACATTTAAGATATTAATATATAAAATATTAGGAATACAGATGAATGGTCTTAACATTGAATCAAACTTATATTTGAATGTAGTTTGGCTTATACGACTACCAAGAATATTAACAGCATGTTGTATAGGTATGGGGCTAGCAGTTTGTGGAACAATAATGCAGGCTTCAGTACAAAATCCATTAGCTGATCCCTATATATTAGGTGTATCTTCAGGTGCAACTTTAGGCGCAACTTTTATAATTTTAATTGGAATAAGTTCTCTGCCTATAATTGGCCAGGTAGGAATAGCATTTGGGGCATTTACAGGCGCATTAATAGCATCGATACTTGTGCTTATGTTTGCTAATATTGGAGGAAGATCTACAAGTACGAAATTAGTTCTTTCAGGAACAGTTATTGATTCTATGTTTTCTTCTTTTTCAAGTATGATAATTTATTTTTCTAACAATTCTCAAGGGTTACAAAGTGTAACTTTCTGGATTATGGGAAGTGTGGCTAGATCTACTTGGTCTACCTTGCCTTTATTAGCTGTTATAGTTACTGGAAGTGTTGCTTTCTTTTGCACTCAGTTTAGAACATTGAATGTTATGCTAATGGGTGATGAACAAGCAACTACGTTAGGAATCAACCTTAGTTTTTATAGAAAATTATATCTAGCACTTACTGCATTAATCACTGGAATAATGGTTGCCAATTGTGGAATGATTGGATTTGTTGGACTTATAATACCACATATAACAAGAGCATTAGTAGGAAGTGACCATAAGAAGCTTTTGCCTATTGCAGTATTGTTTGGGGGAATATTTATGATATTAACTGATCTTATTGCAAGGATATTGATAAATGGTGTGGAAATACCAGTTGGTATCATTACAGCAGCCTTTGGTGCTCCAGTATTCTTGTATATGTTGGTTAAAAAAGATTATGGATTTGGAGGAAAGTAAAAAATGAAATTATATGCTGAAGATATTAGTATAGATATTCAAAGTAAACGAATTGTTAAAAAGGTTTCTCTAAATGTTGAGAATAATCAGACAGTGGGTATTGTAGGACCTAATGGATGTGGTAAGAGTACTTTATTAAAAGCAATATATAAAATTGTAAAGCCTAAGTATGGAACTATATTCTTAGATAATATAGATCTTTTAAAGGAATCTGAAAAAAAGATTGCACAGAATATTGCAGTAGTGGGTCAATTTAATGAGCTTAGTTTTGATTTTAATGTATATGATATGGTTATCATGGGGAGAGCACCTTATAAGTCATTTATGCAGTCTGATACAGATGAAGATAAGGAGTTTGTTGAAGAAGCATTGAAGAAAGTCAACTTATGGGAACTAAAAGACAGAAGCTATCTATCACTATCAGGAGGGGAAAAGCAGAGGGTGATATTAGCGAGAGCTATAGTGCAGAAGCCTAAATTTTTAATATTGGATGAACCTACAAATCATCTAGATATAAAATATCAATTGCAGGTATTAAACATTGTCAAGGACTTAAATATAACGACTTTATCAGTGTTGCATGACTTAGAACTTGCCGCAAAGTACTGCGATTATATATATGCAATGAAAGATGGAAAGATTATAGCAGAAGGAAAGCCAGAAGAAATATTTACAAAGGAAAATATAAAGTTAATATATGAAGTTAATTGTGAAATATATACTAATCCTATAACTAAAAGATTAAGTATAGCTTATTTAGATTGATTTAAATTTATTAGATAAAAATATCATAATGAATATATTTAATATCATAAGAAGATAAATAAAAATTATAATAGCAACGTAGCTAAACATATGAAATAATTATGTTATAATTATATAAAGATATGACGATATTGTAAGAAGTATAGGTACAAGATGAAGTAATATATGGACTCTAAATGATTACTACAACTATTGATTTTTTCGATAATAAGTATGAATTAGAAAGCTTAGAACTTTGGAGTAAATTAAATGATAAATACTATAATGATTTATCTGATGAAATAAAAAGAGTAATTAAGAGAAGATATCTTTCTGCAATCATTTTATTAAATTATTTCTATATTTATTTTAAAGGCTGGACTTGAAGTTCTAAGAGATACTATAAGTAAAATCCTTGGTGAAAAAATAGATGTAGATGTAAAGGAAAAAATTTATGAAATTATTGAAAGTTCTGAATATGTGTTAGGAGCTCATGACTTGATATTAAATAATTATGGTCCTAATACAAACTTAGGTAGTATTAATGTTGAGATAGATTATAGAAAAACTGTTGGTGAAATTTATCCAGAACTTCATAGATTGCAGATGATGATTTATCAAGAAACACATATTTATCTTGTATTTGGAATTTATGGAATTGATAAGGATTCAGAAATTTCTAAGGACGTATGGAATATTCTTGAAAAATTTAAGGAGAATGAACCACATTGTCTTGGATGTCATGGAGTAGTAATTGATCAAAAAGATAAAAGAATCTTTTGTGATGCTGTTTTAGATTTCTCCTGTGATAGGAAGGAATTAAAGAGTAGATTAGAAAAGATGCTCAAAGATAAATTTAATGAATATACAATTGAGGTAACAATTGACTCAGAGTTTGCTTAACGTAAGTACCATTATTACTTCAATTTTAATTAAGAAATTCGCCAAATAAAATAAGATTTACTGGTGGATTTAAAAGGTCACGCTTTACCTCAATTACAAAACTCACAAAAATTTAATAAATAATTTTTGCGGTTTTTTTTATTTAATTTAAAAACATACAGTAAAAAATTAACTGTTATATTTCAAAAGTACTTACTATTTACTTTAGTATTTGGTTCGGTTAAGAATTACAATATTGATAATAAATCACAAAATATATATAATTTTACTTGCACAAAATATAAATAGGGGGCATGTAAATGAAAATTTTATTAAAAAATGGAATGATTTAAGTTTAATTATTCGTATTATTATTGGACTAGTTATTGGTATTATTTTAGCTTTAACAGTGCCGCAGGCAACAATAATCAGTATTTGGGGGGATTTATTTGTAGGGGCATTAAAAGCAATTGCACCAATACTAGTGTTTATATTAGTTATGAGTTCAATTGCTCAGGCAAGTAATGGAGTAGGTAAGAAATTTCGTACAGTTATCTCACTTTATATGTTAAGTACATTACTTGCAGCTGTAGTTGCAGTAGGAGCGAGTTTTCTATTTCCAGTGAATTTGAAATTAACAGATGCAGTATCTGATACAGCACCAAGTGGAATTGGAGAAGTATTAAAATCACTTATATTAAAAGTGGTATCTAATCCAGTTGAATCATTGATGAATGCAAACTATATTGGAATTCTTACATGGGCAATTATTTTTGGAATTGCACTAAAGGTAGTTGCTTCAGATAAAACAAGGGATGTAATAAAGGATTTATCAGATGTAGTATCGCAGGCAGTAAAATGGATAATTAGTCTTGCTCCATTTGGTGTCATGGGATTAGTATTTAATTCTGTATCGACAAATGGTATTGGAATATTCTCTGATTATGGAAAGATTCTATTAATTTTAGTAGGATGTATGCTCTTTGTAGGATTAGTAGTAGATCCATTTATTGCAGGAATCTGCTTGAAAAAGAATCCATATCCATTAGTGTTTAGATGTTTAAAGGAAAGTGGTATAACAGCATTCTTTACAAGAAGTTCAGCGGCAAATATCCCAATTAATATGTCACTTTGTGAAAAATTAGGATTGGATAAGGATATGTATTCTGTATCTATTCCATTAGGTGCAACAATTAATATGGATGGTGCAGCTATTACAATTACAGTTATGGCATTAGCAGCAGCACATACTTTAGGAATTCACGTAGACTTTATTTCAGCACTTTTATTAAGTCTGTTAGCTACAATTTCAGCATGTGGAGCATCTGGAGTTGCAGGAGGGTCACTTTTATTAATACCTATGGCATGTTCTTTATTTGGAATTAGTAATGATATTGCAATGCAGGTAGTAGGGGTAGGCTTTATCATAGGAGTAGTACAGGATTCATTTGAAACAGCAATAAATTCTGCAGGAGATGTAATGTTTGCAGCAACAGCAGAATTTATGGAGTGGAGAAAAAAAGGTAAAGAAATAAAATTCTGATTTTAAGAACTTTAGTAATATTTTTAGGCTGATTAGTCTTAATAAAGTTATGATAAATGAGATAGTTCATTTAAAATGGATTATATAAAAATTTATAATTTAATAAAGTGTTAACAGAAAATAATTTGGTGGATTTTAAAGGTAGTGTTTTATCTACACCATAGAAAAAGCTTTTTTCTTACAGTTATGCTGTATGAAATAAAGCTTTTTCTTTTGTTTTATTTTGATTATTTTTGTTCACTATGTTGACATAATTCTAAGTTATGATATGTTACAGTCATAGATAAGAAATTTACTAATTGGTAAAGATAATTTCATAATAAATTTTAAAGGAGAATAGTATATGAGTTATGAAAATAAAGTTGCTGTTATTACAGGTGGAGCACAAGGGATAGGAAAGGCTATTGCTGAAGAATTTAAAAGAAACGGATGTAATGTATGTATTATAGACATAAAAAATAATGACTATTTTGTCGGAGATATTTCTAAAAAGGAAACTTTAGATAAATTTGTAGAGAAGGTAATTGGTGATTTTGGGCATGTTGATTATTTGATTAATAATGCACTGCCTTTAATGAAGGGATTAGAGAATTGTACATATGATGAGTTTAACTATGCTATGAGAGTTGGAGTTACTGCACCATTTTATCTTTCAAAATCATTTATGCCATATTTTGCAGAGGGGGCATCTATTATTAATATTTCATCGTCAAGAGATAGAATGAGCCAGCCTAATACTGAGAGTTATACTGCAGCAAAAGGTGGAATTTCAGCATTGACTCATGCACTTGCAGTAACTTTGGCTGGAAAGGTTCGAGTAAATTCAATATCACCAGGATGGATTGATACAGCTTATAAGGAATATGAAGGAGCAGATGCTATTCAGCAGCCTGTTCATAGGGTTGGTAATCCAATGGATATTGCTAATATGGTTTTATTCTTATGTTCAGAAAAAGCAGGTTTTATTACTGGAGAGAATATCTGTATCGATGGTGGAATGACAAAGCAGATGATTTATTCTGGAGAGTTTGGGTGGAATCTAGATATTGAGAATAATAACTAGATTAATTAAATGAGTGAATTCTAACATTTCGATTTAAAATAATTATATAAGGTTATACCTAACTGAAAATTATTCTCTTCGCAACATCCTGCGAAAA
>DPOH01000130.1:1062-8280 GCA_003539755.1 Clostridium sp. | reverse complement strand
CTTGTGGTATTCATAAATACAAGAAAAATCACTATGAAATCAATTATAATTTCATAGTGATAAACTTTATACATCACATATTTCAATTTTTCTAACGTGTTTTGTATGACTCCACTCTTTGTTGTTTTTATTTAATATACCTTGTATTGTAATTGGAATCCAAGTTAATGTGTATAATCCATATAATAAAAATCTAAAGAATAAAACTAAGTTCTTCCATCCAAGGAATAATCCTGTTGCTGCTAAAAATACTAAGTTAAATCCTATAGTTATAGCTAAAGCTAATGGCCAGTTTTTCATATTTTGAGTTAAATATGGAATTATAAATACATTACTTGAATATAAAACCATCATAAATAAAAACGGTTTTGATACTTTTTTATCTATTGCTAAAATAACCGGTGTAATTAAAAATTGTATAATAACGAATATTTTAAATGCAACATCATTAAATAGATAATTTATTATGAAAATATTCACACCGCTAGTATTAGTCTGTATTAACGTTAATACTGCTGATATACCAAGTAATAGTGTTACAAATGGTTGCAATACATATAAAGCCGCATCAAATACATAAAACTTTCTTTCAACAATTGATTTTTTCAACAACTTAAAGAAGTATCTTGATGCAACATCAGTAAATCCTTGCATCCATCTTTTTCTTTGAGTCCAAGATTGACCTAATTTAAGTGGTTTTTCATCATAAATAATAGCATCATGTGCCCAGCCTACTTTTTCTCCATTTAAAACAAGTTTACAAGTAAACTCTAAGTCTTCAGTAAGGCAAGTTGCTCCCCAACCTAATTCTTTTAATGTTTCAGTTTCTATTGCAAATCCTGTTCCACCTATTTGATTTGAAAATCCAACATTAGCTCTTGCTAACTGGAACATTCTATTTTGTGTCCAGAATGCAATTGAATAAGCTGCTGCAATCCATGAATCACTAGGATTCTTACTATCTATATAACCTTGTACAACTTTATATCCATCTTGTAATTTTGAGTTCATTTCTTTTAAGAAGTCTTTATGTACAAGATTATCTGCATCAAATATGGCAATTGCATCATATTGTTTATCCATTTTAAATAATTTTGCAAACATCCATTCTAATGCATAGCCTTTACCTCTTTTATCTTTATTAAATCTTTCACATACATTGACACCATATTCTTTTGATATTTTTGCTGTATTATCTGTACAGTTATCTGCAATAACAAAAACATCATACATTTCTTTAGGGTAATCAAGTTTAAGCATACTCTCTATAAGACTACCAATAACAACTTCTTCATTATGTGCTGCGATTAATAATGCAAATCTATTTTTAGGATCATAGTTCTTTTTTTCTTTTTTCCTAAAAAGTCCAAATAGTCCCAAAATTAAGTAATAGCATGTTATAGCAAACACAAAAATTTGAAAAACAGCGGTTATGGTAAAAATATATTTCCCCATTACATTCACTCCTAATATTAATGAGAGTTCCTCTCATCTTTATTTTTGTTTATTTCTTTTCATACTACATCTATTTAATAATATTTCAAAGAAATTAAAAAATCAACCCTATATTATTACGATAAAATTAATATTTTACCAATATATGCTTGTACTTACCTATACTACTTATTTTTAATAGTATTTTTTTACTTTATAAATTACATAAAAATATTTATATAATTTAAGTAATATTAATAAAAAACTGATTTAAATTATAAAAATAATTCAAATCAGTTTTATTAATTATATTATTATATACACTTATAAGTATTTAATATTTATATTATACAATTCCTTGAGCCATCATAGCTTCTGCTACTTTCATAAATCCAGCAATATTAGCTCCCGCAAGCATATTGCCTTCACATCCATATTCCTTAGCAGCTTTCTTAGAATTGTGATAAATATTCTTCATGATTGTATGAAGTTTTTCATCTACTTCTTCAAATGTCCATGATAATCTCATGCTATTTTGAGACATTTCAAGAGCTGAACATGCAACTCCACCTGCATTTGCAGCTTTAGCTGGTCCAAAGAAGATATTATTATCTTGGAATACTTTGATTGCTTCAAGAGTTGAAGGCATGTTTGCACCTTCAGCAACTACTTTTACTCCATTAGCAACTAAAATTTTAGCTGATTCTTCATCTATTTCTCCTTGAGTTGCACATGGAAGAGCTATATCACATTTAATTGTCCAGATACCCTTGCATCCTTCATGATATTCAGCAGTTGGAACTACATCAACATATTCCTTGATTCTTCCTCTTCTAACTTCTTTTATTTCTTTAACTACATCTAAATTGATGCCGTCTTTATCATATATATATCCATTTGAATCACATAATGCAACTACTTTAGCTCCTAATTCTTGAGCCTTTTCAGTAGCATAAATAGCAACATTACCTGCTCCGGAAATAACAACAGTCTTATCTTTAAAGCTGTCACCATTATCATTTAGCATTTCTTCTGTATAGTAAACTAGACCATATCCTGTTGCTTCTGTTCTAGTTAAACTTCCCCCAAATGTTAATCCCTTACCAGTTAATACAGCTTGGTCACTTAAAGATCTTAATTTTTTATAGTATCCATACATATATCCAATTTCTCTTCCACCAACACCGATATCACCAGCAGGTACATCCATGTTTCCTCCTATATATTTATATAGTTCTGACATGAAGCTTTGACAAAATCTCATTATTTCATTATCTGATTTGCCCTTAGGATCGAAATCTGATCCACCTTTACCTCCGCCTATTGGAAGGCTAGTTAATGAATTTTTGAATATTTGTTCAAAACCTAAGAATTTTATTATACTTAAGTTTACAGATGGATGGAATCTAAGTCCTCCCTTATAAGGTCCTATAGCACTATTAAATTGAATTCTGAATCCTCTATTAACATGAACCTTACCATTGTCATCAACCCAAGGTACTCTGAACATTAATTGTCTTTCAGGTTCTACTATTCTTTCAAGTAAACCTGCTTCAGCAAATTCAGGATGCTTATCAAATACTGGTGCTAATGTTGTAAGTACTTCAGTAACAGCATCTAAAAATTCTTTTTGGCCTGGATTAGTTTTTTCAACTTTTTCTAATACACTTGAAACATATTCTTTTCCATTCATTTTTTACATCTCCTTAAATTACTTATTGCTATTTTTATAATACAATATTTATTAATATTTTACCATAATTTTTTGCAGTTCATTTGATATTTTGTAAAATTTTTTTCTTTTTTATATAATTGTCTTAAATGAATATATAATTATCCTACAATCAATTTAATTTTTATATAAATATTCAAATTATACATGTACATCCTCTTAGAATTTATTAAAGTTGAATATCTTCATTCAACTTTAATCTAACAAACTAATATCTTGATAATAAATCACAAAATATAAATAATTAGATTAATTCGTTTATTATTGATTCTAAAAATTTAATTTTATGCCCCTTGGAAAACCTATATATAGGAATTAAAGCTATTATACCTCCTATACTTCCACATATAATATCCGTCATAGTATCATCTAAACTATTTTTTTGAGACATAAATCCAAAAATCTTATCAGTAGTGTATTCCCATATTTCCCAGCCACCAGCTAATGCTAATGTTAGTAAAATACAAAATAGTAGCATAAACCTTGAATTTATCTTTTCAAAATAGTTTTTAGTAAAATGTGCATATATCACTACACTCATTATTCCTATAATTATTCCTGATGCTGTATGTAGTATTTTATCGTAATAAGGTACTATGTCATAAAAATCAAGTATGTTTCCAAAATACATAGCCATTATTATAAATATTAATGTTGCTATATATGCTGCTTTAGATTTTTTTAAAAAAGTAAATCTGAAAAAAATCCTAAATACTATAACTGTTCCAGCAGTAAGTATTATCCTTCCTACTTTACTTCCTTCTTGAAAAATTATGTTTAAAATCAAAGTAATTGCTAAAACTATCAAAAAAGTTAGTGTAATTACTTTCTCATATGTTATTTCCCTGAAAATATTATTGTTTTTCAGATTTTTACTCACACTTTTCATCTCCAATACTCATATCTCATATATAGTATTAAAAATTATATTTGCATTCTCTTTCTACTAAAACCATAAAAAATATATCCAAGTATTATTCCACCTAAAAACCCACCAATATGAGCAGCATTATCAATATTAATTACTACAAGACCTATTACCAAATTCACCCCAATAGTCTTTATTAATCCCATAGTATATTCCTTATTAACTTTTTTTCGCTCAATTATTGCAAATGCTAATAAAGCTCCCATAAGCCCAAATATTCCTCCTGAAGCTCCAACTGAAATGCTATTAGGATTCATTATTGTACTTAAAATACTTGAAGTCATACATGAAATCAAATATAAAATTATATATTTCACACTTCCAAATATTCGTTGTATTTGAGGCCCTATACTATATAGCATATACATATTACATGCTATATGAAGAAAACTTCCATGTAAAAAGGCACACGTTATAAGTCTCCATACTTCTCCATCTTGTATTAACGGTGTGTATTTAGCTCCCAAAGATATCAATACTAAATTATCAACTCTATTAATAACGCTTTCTGGAAGACTGCTTAAACTGACTCCATTTGATAAAGCAATCATATTTAAATTTTTGTTTATTAAATACCTTGAAATTAAGAATACTAATATATTCATACCTATTATTATCAAAGTTGGAACCTTATATTCAAAAAATTTCTTATTTAACTTATTTGAAGATACTTGTGATTTTGATGTTATATAATTAGTTATCTGTGCTAGTGGCTCACATGCCCCATCATAATATTCAACCTTATAGTTATATTTATTAATTACTATTCTATTTACATTATGCACTCCACTTTTTATATATTCCTTATCAGCAAAAACCATTACATTCAATGCAAATATTTTATTAAAGGCTTTTAAATATTCTAATGCTTCTGTTTCTACCATATCCTCTTCTTTTTCATCTACCAAAATAACACAATACATTTTTCCATCAACATCTTTTACACCTATATAATTATCTTTTTTTGCAAAATCACTATAATAGTTAATCATATAAAAATTTTCTTTTTCTATTAGATATTTAAAGAAACTTTTCTTAAATTTGTCCATAATACCCCTCCCTTTAATTCAACTATAAATACATACCACTTAAAATACTCTGTAAATAAATCATAACTGAAAGTTTAGCCTATATTTTATTAATCTTTTATATTTTAATAAAGGTACAATAGCCCTTATTATTTTAAATTTTTATAAGGTCTATTGTACCATTTATAATAAAGTAATTTTATTAAATTTTATCTATTAATAATAATTGAACCCTTATTTAAATTACTATTTTTCAGATTCACTTTCTATCATATCTAATAATTCATTGAATCTTCTTATAGTTGCTTCAATTGGTTCATCACTAGTCATATCCACTCCAGCATTCTTTAATATATTGATTGGATAATCACTTCCTCCAGCTTTTAAGAATCCTTTGTATTGTTCTACTGCATTTTCTTTACCTTCTAATATAGATTTTGCAAATGCTGAAGCAGCTGCATAACCTGTTGCATATTGATATACATAGAAATCTGAATAGAAATGAGGAATTCTTGACCATTCTACATCTATTTCTTTATCTACAACAATTGTATCTCCAAAGTATTTAACATTTAAATCATGCCATGCTTTATTATAATCTTCTGCAGTTAATGGAATTCCTTTTTCTAATGTTTCATGAGTAAACAATTCAAATTCAGCAAACATAAGCTGTCTAAATACTGTTGTTCTTATTTGTTCAAGTTCCTGATTAATTAAGAATAATTTCTTCTTTTCGTTAGTTTCTTTATCTATTAAGTAATGAATTAATAGTGATTCATTTGTTGTAGAAGCAACTTCTGCACAGAATAATGTGTATCCAGCATAATAATAAGGCTGTTCTTTTCTAGAATAATATGAATGAATTGAGTGACCCATTTCATGCGCTAATGTTGATACATCTTCCATTTCATTATTGTAGTTTAACAATACATATGGCATAGTATCATATCCACCCCATGAATAAGCTCCACCTTTTTTACCTTTATTTTCATAGATATCTATCCATCCATCTTCTATTCCACTTTTAAATATATTTAAATATTCTTCACCTAAAGGTTTAAGTGCATCTAAAACGATATTTACACCATCATTAAATTCAACTTTTTCCTTTGGTGTTTCTATAACAGGAACATACAAATCATACATATGAATTTCATCTAATCCTAATAACTTCTTTTTAATATCAACATATCTATGAAGTGATGAAATATTATCATTCATAACTTTTATAGCATTTTTGTATACTTCCAGTGGAATATTATTAGGTTTTAAAGAAGCATCTAATGCACTTTCATACTTTCTTACTTTACTTATAAAATTAAAGTTTTTAATTGAAGCTGAAAGTGAAGTAGCTAAAGTATTTTTGAATTTATCATATTCACCAAATAGCTTTTCAAATGCTGCTTTTCTTACATTTCTATCTTTACTTCTTATGAAAGAAGAGTAATTCCCTTCTGTAAGCTCTACTTCTTTTCCCTCTTCATTTTTTATTTTTCCAAATGTCATATCTGCATTAGTTAAAATATTGTGTATAGCAGAAGGTGCATCAAGACAATCTGAAGCCTGTGCTAAAAGCTGTTCCATATCTTTAGTAAGTACGTGTGGCTTTTCTTTTAAAATATCATCAAATAAGAATTTAAATGTTTTTAATTCACCTATTCTATTTATTTCTTTTTCAATAAATCCATCTTCAAGGCTTAAGATTTCAGGTACAAAATAAGCAGTATATCCTGAAAATTCTGCCATATAAATATCTATTTTACTCATTAATGCTTGATATGTTGCATTTGAAGTATCTTCATCAGATTTTAAATGAGCATATATAAATAAAGTTTCTGCTTTCCTAGATATTTTTTCATTTAACTTTAAATACTCAAGTATTGTTTCTCCATTATTTAATTTTCCCGAAAAATCTTTAAGCTTTACAGCTTCTTTTTTTAAGTCTTCAAAATCTTTTTCCCAAGCCTCTATACTAGGATAGATTTTTTCCACTTTCCATTTATATTTTTCTTCAATTTCTTCTCTTCTTTTTAATTCGCTCAAAATAACAACCCCTCTCTTCAGTTAACAGTTGATAATTGATAGTTGAAAGTTTA
>DPOH01000130.1:0-885 GCA_003539755.1 Clostridium sp. | reverse complement strand
TCTCTAATTATATTATTGAAAATCTCCTACGGATATTTTCCACTCAACTCTCAACTCATAACTCTTCACTGGAGAGTTATGCTTTCAACTCTCAACTGATTTTAGTCTTCTTTATATTCGTCTTCTTTTCCTTTTATAGCTTCAAATACGTTAGTCATTTCTTGATCTATTAATGAAACGCATTCATTGATTTTTTCTTTCATAACTTGATAATCATCTTCATATTTAAAATTTATTATATATGTTGGATTATATTCATCTAAATCTTCTTGAACTTCATATCCCTTTTCTTCAAATGGTTCTACATCAAATAAATCATATATTGCAGAATATTCCCATTCTTCTACATTTTTATTTGTATCAAAATACATATAAACAGTATCATCTAATACATAAAGCTTTGTCACATATAA
Source organism: Clostridium sp. (assembly GCA_003539755.1). GTDB lineage: Bacteria > Bacillota > Clostridia > Clostridiales > Clostridiaceae > Clostridium. Next base: position 472 of record DPOH01000130.1, on the reverse strand, counting down.
AGCACCTTCATTTACTTCAAAGCTTCCTAACTCTTTTTTTATAAATCCTGTTTCTTTATCCTTTTCCATTAATACTAGGCTTGAAAAATCCATAACAGCACCATCCTATAATTATTATATTTTTTTTAACTGTCACATTAGTTTAATTCTTAATCTTAAGATTATTAACTTCATAAAAATCAAAAATTTAAATCATAATCAATAATATTTAACTTCTAATAGCTTCCTATCTTATCTTTGTGACACTCCATAATATTTTATTTTTCCAAGTATATTTTCCTACTAAATTATATCAAAAAAAGTTTAATTTAGTCTAATTTATTAATAGTTTTATACATGTAAAACAATATTAACCACAGTATGAAATTTATATTACTATTAGATATGAAATTTAATTAATATTCTTTAAGCAACATCCAACTATATTTTTATATATGATTCCGGTTATATGTTAAAATATGGTAAAATATTT
>DPOH01000235.1 GCA_003539755.1 Clostridium sp. | reverse complement strand
GCCTATATCTTACTAATCGTTTATCTACATAATCAATTTTTCCATTTAAAGCTGCAACTACTGCAATCCAATTATCATGTACCATAGTTTTTGCAAACGGAATAGACTTTAAAGCTATTTGTTTTTTTACAATCATTGCACATCCTGTAACAAAATTAGTAACTAATAATTTCATTACAAGGTTATTACCTCTTCTATAAACAATCCTTTTTCTTATATCTCTTATACTATTATAAATTTTTTCACCATTTTCATTTATAATTGATAAATCACAGCATGCTAAATTTACTTCATTATCTTTAAAACATTCCATTAATAATGAAATTTTATTTTTTTCCCATATATCATCCTGATCACAATATGCAAAATATTCTCCATCAGCAATTCGCGTCAACTCTTCAAATGCTTTATTAGATCCCTTATTTTGTTCTCCTCTGATTAATTTGTAATCAAAATTTTTTACATATTTTTTTAGTATTTTTTCATTTAGTGGGTATTTTGGACAATCATCATAAACATATAAATTCAAATTTTCATATGTTTGTTCATTTAGTGAAACAATCTGTTCTATAATCCATTTTTCATTTGGGTTATAGACAGCTAATAAAATTGAAACAAGTGGTTTATCTGTCTTTATATATTCTTGCATAATAATTTTGATATTCTCCACTAATAATATTTTTCCACCATGATTTATTATCTAAATACCACTTAATAGTCTTTTTAATTCCTTCATCAAATGTTGTTGTAGGTAACCATCCTAATTCATTATGAATCTTTGTAGGATCAATTGCATAACGCATATCATGTCCTTTTCTATCTCCAACGAATTTAATTAAGTCTTCTGATTTACCTAGTTCTTTAAGTACTGTTTTTACTACTTCAAGGTTAGTTCTCTCATTATGTCCACCTATATTATAGACTTCTCCTACTTTTCCTTTATGAATAATTAAATCAATAGCTCTGCAGTGATCTTCAACATAAAGCCAATCTCTAACATTTTCACCAGTTCCGTATACAGGTAATTCCTTATCATTTAATGCATTTGCAATCATTAAAGGAATAAGTTTTTCTGGGAAATGATATGGTCCATAATTATTAGAGCATCTTGAAATTGTAACAGGTAATCCATAAGTTCTATGATATGCTCCTACTAAAAGATCAGCTGATGCCTTACTTGAAGAATATGGACTTGAAGTATGAATAGGAGTTTCTTCTGTAAAGAAAAGATCTGGTCTATCTAAAGGTAAATCTCCATATACCTCATCTGTAGAAACCTGATGATATCTTTTTATTCCATATTTTCTGCAAGCATCCATAAGTACTGCTGTACCCATTATATTAGTCTTTAAGAATATTTCTGGATTTTCTATAGATCTATCTACATGGCTTTCTGCTGCAAAATTTACAACCATATCTGGATGTTCTTTTTCAAACATTTCATACACTGCATCTCTATCTGCAATATCTATTTTATAAAAAGAAAAATTTTCATTATCTTTTACATTGTCTAATGTTTCCATATTTCCTGCATATGTCAATGCATCAACTACAATTATCTTATAGTCATTATATTTATTTAACATATAGTGAACAAAATTTCCACCAATAAAACCTGCTCCACCAGTTACAACTATTTTCATTAATAACTCCTTACCTTTCAAAATAAGAAAACATATACTATTATTCATAAGCCTCAATATAGCATTTTACAAGCAAATATATATATTCTTATATTCTTATATTCTTATATTCTTATATTCTTATATTCTTATATTCTTATATTCTTATATTCTGGGTATTATATCCCTTTACTACTTAATATTCAATACTTTATTTTTTATACGTGAATGAACAATCGCTATCCTTTAATAAAGGTGCATTTTTATCTTTTTCAGAAAGAACAGGATCTTCTATTCCCCATTCAACACCAATTTCAGGATCATTAAATTTAATACTTCTATCACTTTCATGATTGTAGTAATTATCAGTTTTATATACAAATTCAACATCATCTGTTAATGTAACAAATCCATGTCCAAATCCTCTTGGTATAAATAATTGTTTTTTATTTTCAGCAGATAATTCAACAGCTACCCATTGTTTATATGTAGGCGAACCCTTTCTTAAATCTACTGCTACATCAAGTACAGCTCCTCTTACTACTCTTACAAGTTTTGCCTGTGCATGTTCACCATTTTGAAAATGAATTCCTCTTAGAATCCCCTTCCCTTTTGAATAAGATTGATTATCTTGAACAAAATCACAAGCTATTTCTGGAGTTTTTACAGCTGAGTAAGTTTCCATAAACCATCCTCTTTCATCTCCAAATACCTGTGGTTCTACTATGTAAACACCTTTTATTTTTGTTTCTGTTAATTTCATAAGTACACCTCTCTAATATATAACCTTACCTTCTGCAACATTCTTTAAATGAGCTCCATATGGACTCTTTCCATATTTCTGAGCACTTTCAAGCAATGTTTCTTTATCAATCCATCCATTTTTATATGATATTTCTTCTAAACAAGCAATCTTTAACCCTTGTCTATTTTCAATTACTCTAACATATTCACTAGCTTCATTTAAACTATCTACTGTTCCAGTATCAAGCCATCCATATCCACGTCCCAATGTTATAACATCAAGCTTCTTATTTTCAAGATATATTTTATTTAAATCTGTTATTTCTAATTCTCCACGAGCTGATGGCTTTAATGATTTTGCATATTCAACTACATTATTATCATAAAAATATAAACCTGTTACCGCATAATTTGATTTTGGTTTTTCAGGTTTTTCCTCTAATGATAGAGCTTGACCATTTTTATCAAATTCAACAACTCCAAAACGTTCAGGATCATCTACATAATATCCAAAAACAGTTGCACGTTCTTTATTTTCTACTGCCTTTTTCAGCTGTTCAGTTAATCCATTTCCATGGAATATATTATCACCTAATATCATTACACAGCTATCATTTCCTATAAAATCTTCTCCTATTATAAATGCCTGTGCTAATCCATCTGGCGATGGTTGAACCTTATATGATAAATTTATTCCATATCTTGATCCATCTCCTAATAATCTTTCAAAATTAGGTAAATCCTTTGGGGTTGAAATAATTAATATATCTCTTATTCCTGCTAACATTAAAGTTGATAATGGATAATAAATCATAGGCTTATCATATATAGGAAGAAGTTGTTTAGATGTAACCATAGTTAATGGATATAATCTTGTTCCACTTCCACCAGCTAAAATAATTCCTTTTGTCAAATACTTCACTTCCTTAAATTTATGATTATAATTTTTTGCCTCATATTATTCTTCTACTTATTTTATCATATAAACACCAACAAATAAATGCAGACACTGTATTTATTATATATGTTGCAAGTGAGAAGCTTCAATGGTAAATCTTGAAATCAGTAATCTCTATAAATAATAAATGCAGTTAATACAAAAAATAATAAAAAGTATTAATTGTGAGGATGAGTATGATGGAAATTTTATATGTTAATGAAATTGTTGGTCACGAACGTGAAATTGATGAACTAAATCGATTAGCGAAAGCTACTAAAAATATTAGAATGTATAAAAGATATTCTGTAGTTATTAAGCATTTTCAAGGTTTTACTAATCGTAAAATTGCGGAGATGGAGAAGCTAGAAGAACATACTGTCAGTAATTACATTAAAAATTATAAAATGAAAGGAATTGATGGACTTATCATGAAGCATAGTCCTGGTGCTAAAAGAAAGTTAAATCCAGAACAAGAAAAAATGATTGTATATGTAGTTACTAATAATACTCCAGACCAAGTTGGATTTGAATGTAAGAAAAACTGGACAATAGAATTAATTCGCCAATGGGTAATAAGAGAATTTAATATTACTATGAGTCATAGGGGTATGGCCGAAGTGCTATACAGATTAAATTTAAGCTATACACGTCCCACATATGTAATGGCAAAAGCAGATAAAAATAAACAAGAAAAATTTAAAAATGATTTTAAAGAGTTAAAAAAAATGCCTTGATGGCTTAGTTGATACAATTCTCTTTCAGGACGAATCTATGATTAGAGATTATCAAGCAATTCAAAAGACTTGGTTTTTGAAAGGTCATCAAAAGAAAATACCTACTTATGGGAAAAATGCAGGTGTTAAATTAATTGGTACTCTTGATTATGTAACCGGTGAAGTTTATTGTGAAGAACATGAGAAGTATGATGCAAAAGTATTTCTTGAATTCTTAAAGAAAACACTTACTCATTATAAAACTGGAAAGATAGTTATTATATTAGACAATGCTAGAATTCATCATGCTAAGTTATTAAAACCATTTTTAGATGAAATGAAAGATAGATTAGAATTAATGTTTTTACCACCATATAGTCCAGAATTGAATTTGATAGAGGGGTTATGGGGATGGTTAAAATCATCTATAATAAATAATTCATTTTATCCATCCTTACCAAAGGTAAGAGTTGCGGTAAATAAATTTATAGAAGATATAAATAAAGTTCCTACTCAAACAATAGATAGATTATGTGTGAAATTGTAGAAACTTTATTACAACATATATATATTTTTTAAGTATTTAATTTATTGAATATAATACCTCAAAATGGTATTATACAGATTAGTAGAATTTAAATTATTCTACTAATCATTACATTCAGTAAAGGATTATTATTATGATTAAAGAAAATCAAAAATTATTAAATAGAATAAATGCAATAAGTGACATAATTTTATTATTTTTTTCTATGGCTTTATCTTACTTTATTCGTTTTTATATATTTTCACCAAACACATTATACATAAAATTAAATGTTTACATGCAATTTTCACTTTTACTTGTGCCAATAAATCTTCTTTTATATACATTTTTTAATTTATATAATCCAATTAGAACATCAAAATTTATAAAAGAAAGCATTAACCTTATTAGATGTAATTTTGTTTTTGTAGCAATAATTCTTTCACTGCTCTATATTTTTAAAATAATTAATATATCTAGATGGGTAATCATAATATTTTATTTTATCGATACAAGTGTAATTATTATCAAACGCTTCATCCTAAGACAAGTTTTATCTGATTTACGAAAAAAAGGATTTAATTTAAAACATATATTAATAGTTGGAAGTGGTGAAATTGCTTATGAATATCTTAAGGTAATAAAATCAAATAAAGATTATGGGTATAATTATGTAGGATATGTTTCAAATTCTGATAATTTTGAAGGTAGAAAGCTTGGCAATTATTCAAATCTTTTAGATGTGTTATATGAATATAGATTCGATGAAGTAATCTGTGCTCTTGATGTACTCGATGCAAAATATTTAGAAAAAATAGTATCCGATTGTGAACATAGTGGAACTAAAATATCTATTATTCCATTTTGCTATAAATATATACCTAGCCAGCCATACATAGACCAAATAGGAAATCTTCCACTTATAAATATACGAAGAATTCCTCTAGACAATATGGGTAATGCATTTTTAAAAAGATCTATGGATATTATAGGCTCAATTATATTAATTTTATTAACGTGTCCAATTATGCTTATTACAGCTATAATAATTAAAGTTACATCTAAAGGTCCAATTATATTTAAGCAAAAAAGAGTTGGACTTAACAAAGAAATATTTACCATGTATAAATTTAGATCTATGAAAGTTAATAATCAAGAAACTACTGGGTGGAGCACTAATAATGATCCTAGAAAAACAAAATTCGGCTCATTTATACGTAAATTTTCAATAGACGAACTTCCTCAATTTTTTAATGTGTTAAAAGGTGATATGAGTTTAGTTGGTCCTAGACCTGAACTTCCTCACTTTGTAAATGAATTTAAAGATGAAATTCCATTATACATGGTAAAGCATCAAGTAAAACCCGGAATAACTGGACTAGCACAAATTAATGGCTATAGAGGCGATACTTCTATAAAGAAAAGAATAGAGTTTGATATTCAGTATATAGAAAATTGGAGTATTCTTTTAGACATACATATTATTCTAAAAACTGCTTTTAAAGGCTTTAAAAATAATGAACAGCTTATAATTCATGATGATAATACTAAAGGAGTAGATTTATGAAAAAAATACTATTCGTTGCTTCAACTTTATCTCATATAGAAAATTTTCATATTCCTTATCTTAAGTATTTTAAAGAAAAAGGATTTGAGGTTCATATATTAGGAACTCCTAATAATAAATCACAAATAGAGTATGCAGATAAAATATATCCTATAACTTTTGAGAAAAATATGTTTTCAATCAATAACTTCAAAAATGTATTTAAAATTTCTAAAATAATAAAATTAGAAAATTATGATATCATAAGCTTACACACTACGCTTGCATCTTTTTTTGCAAGACTTGGTATGTTAATTTCATTACATAAAAGTAAACTAGTAATAAATACTGTTCATGGATATTTATTTGATGATAATACATCTTTCATTAAGAGATTAATATTTATATTATGTGAAAAAATAGTAAAACCCGTTACAAACACTATAATAGTAATGAATTCAGCTGATTACTGTATAGCAGAAAAATACAAACTATATAAAGATGATTTATATATAATAAACGGTATGGGCGTGAATACCTCAAAATTTCCTGCTACTAATTCTGAAAACAAGTGTACGCTAAGAGAAAAATTTAATTTTTCTAAGAATGACTTTATATTAGTTTACATCGCAGAATTTTCCAAAAGAAAAAATCAAAAGTTCCTTATAAAATCCCTCGCTGCTCTAATAAATGAAGGTTTTAGTGATATTAAGCTTCTTCTTATTGGTGATGGTAAATTATTTGATGAAGTTGTTTCTTATTCAAAAGAACTTAATGTATATAACAATATAATTTTTACTGGATATACTAAAAATACTTGTTCATACTATCAATTATCAGATCTATGCGTATCCTCTAGCAGAATAGAAGGTTTACCTTTTAATGTAATTGAAGCAATGTCTACTGGCCTTCCTGTTGTTGCTTCAGATATTAAAGGCCACAATGATTTGGTAAAAAACAACTATAACGGATTTTTATATGAATATGATAACATAAACCAATTTTGTTCATTAATAAAGCTTTTATCTAGTGACAGAAAATTGTTACACGATATGTCCCAAAATAGTTTAACAGTATCAAAAAAGTATTCTCTCGATTCAGTATTTAATAATAATATTGAAATATTAATTAGTGAATATAATAAATCTTTAACTAGAAAATAAATTAATGTACACTATAAATTCTATATAAATTATATATATGCTAAATTGTCAACCTATTTATACAGTGCTATAATATTACATATTTACAGTGATATGCAGCTATTATATTTAATGAAACCTTATACAAATTGCTGCAATACTAAAAATAAAATTTTAATATAGGATGTGTTGAAATTGGAAAACTTCAAGAAATTTTGCAAGGAAAAATCCATAACTTTATTTTTTCCTATTGCAGTAATACTTACAATTGTTCCACTGATTGTCCGTATGAAAAAAGTTACCGTTGACCCTGCTGCTGTAAAGCTAGTTGGTGAAACTTCACAAATGGACTTATTTTCACAAAACAAAGCTTTTATGCTTATGATTTTCTGTGGAATACTCATTATCTTAAGTATTATCTTTTTTAAAGACTTGTTTAAGAAAAAAGATAAGATAACATTAATATCTATAGTATGTATATTAATATTCTTTATTTTTTCATTAATATCTTCTTTATCTTCAAAGTATACTCAAACTGCTATATGGGGATATTACGATAAAGCTGAAGGCATTATAACCATTGGATGTTATCTAATATTGTTTATTTATTCTATTTTTGCGTTTAAAAGTGTTGGAGATTATAAATATATAACTTATCCCTTAATGATAGTCGTATTTATTAATGCTTTTTTAGGAGTATTTCAATACTTTGGTTCTGATTTAATAAAAACAAATTTAGGACAGCTTATTTCTATTCCTAGTAAATATAATATAAAGGCAAGTAGTTTAAGTCTGTTATATGAAAGCCATAAATTATATGGTACTCTATTCCACTATAACTATGTAGGAAGTTTTGTGGCTATAGTACTTCCTATTCTATTTATTGCTGCAGCAATAGAATTTGAGAATATTATGTACAAAGTAGGGCTTATGTTCTCTTGTTTACTTTCGTTATGGCTTTTATTAGGTAGTACATCTCGTGCAGGCCTTATAGGTATAATTGTTTCATTAATTGCTGGAATAATTATTTTTGCAAAACTTTTAAGACCAAAGTGGAAACCTATATTAATAGGGATTGCTGTAATTTGTGTGCTTATGATTGGACTTAACTTTGCTTCTGGCAATAAAATATTTGCAAGAATACCTTCTTTAGGTTCTGATATAGTAAATTTATTTAAATCTAACGATGATTTCAACTTAAAGGATAATGTACCAATAAAAGATATTCAATATACAGATAATGGTGGTGCAGTAGCAGTTCTTCAAAATGATTCTTTAGAATTTTATGTTGAAGATGGAGAATATGTATTTAAAGATTCAAACGGTAATATTGTAGATTACACTAGAAATAAGAATAATCTTACTACTACTGACCCAAGATTTTCAAGTATTTCATTTACTTTCGGAAAACTTCCAGATACAAATAAATCAAATGGTCTTTATTTAAATTTAAATTCAAAGCCAGCATTTGTATTTAAGCTTTCAAACGGTAAACTACATTTAGTAGATAATAATACTCTTCAAAATATTGATTTAGTGGATGCTGAATCTATCGGATTTAAAGGTAAAGAAAAAATAGGTTCTGCTAGAGGATATATATGGTCTAGAACTCTTCCTCTTTTAAAAGGACATTTAATAACAGGATACGGACCAGATACTTTCATGTATGAGTTTCCTCAAAATGATATGATTGCAAAGCTTTATGCTTATGGCGAATCAATCATGACAGTAGATAAGCCTCATAATATGTATTTACAAATAGCATTTAGTGATGGATTAATTGCTTTAATAGCCTTTTTAGCTGCTGCTATATTATATCTTGTGGATAGCTTCAAATTATACGCTTTAAAAGCTAAATATACTGCATCAGAGTCATTAGGCGCTGCAACAACACTAGGTGTGTTAGGTTATTTAGCAGCTGGTATATTTAATGATTCCACTATAAGTGTAGCTCCTATATTCTGGATAGTATTCGGAGTTGGTTTTGCACTTAATTATATAAACAAAACAAATAAAGAAAAAAATAAATAATGTAATTAAAGAGAGTATAAATCATCGATTTTATACTCTCTTTTTCTACAGTTTAAATCTAAATATAATATTTTAAATAAATCAAGCACAAACATAACAAATAGGACTATATAATAATTTTTCTTCTACTATTATATAGCCCCCTATCAAAATTAATATTCAAAAAAATCTATAGTATTTGTATATTAAACCATTGCTCCATTAACACCTAATTTGCAACCATCAATAGTTGTATTAGAAAGCATACGTCCACTTTGATCAAAATAATACCATGATCCCATTATTTTAGTCCAACCTGTTTGCATAGAACCTTCTCCAATTCTATTAGGATTTAAGTAATAGAAGTTTCCTCCTACATTAATCCAACCTGTTTGCATTATTCCTTGAGAGTCCATATAATACCATTTACCAGAAGCAGGTACCCATCCAGTTTGCTTTACTCCTCCATTTGAAAAATAGTACCACTTTCCATCTATTTGCTTCCATCCTGTAGCCATATGACCATCTTTATCAAAGTAATAATTCTGACAGTAAATATTATCATAGAACCAAGTATTAGTTATTAACTCGCCTTTATTGTTTGTTCTCTTCCATGCACCACCATTCCCAATCCATTGATTAGGTTGTCCAACTACAACAGTAGTAGTATTTTCTTGCTTGTTATTTTCGTTCTTCTTATCATCAGTAGAAGTGGTTGCAGGAGCTTTTACACCTCTGTAAACATATAATGTATATACTCTTAAAAGATCATCGTCATCATTTTTAACTCTTACTTCTACTTCATTTTTTCCTTCATTCAAGTAAACTTTCTTTTCCCAATCATCATCATCGTCTACAGTTGTTCCATTAATTTTAGTCTTAACATCATCGTCGTCATCTTCTTCTGGTTTTGCAGTTACCACTACATAATTGGTATCTTTTTTTACTTCAACATTATATTTATTTGTTTTCTTATCAAACTCAGGTGATAACTTAATATCATCATCATTTCTATTAGTTACTTCTAGCTTTTTTAAATAAATTTTATCATCGTCATTTTCGTCATCATCATCTTTATCACTACCAGTATATTTTACTTTTATAGTGTAATCTGCAATCTTATGATTATCATCTTTATACTTTACACTATCCCCTGGATCCTCATCATAAACTCTTATTGTAATTCTATTAGTTCCTGATGATAAACTAAATTTTTTACCTACTTTTACGCCTTTAGCAGAACTTGATGTACTATCAAATATTCTTACATATTCATCATCTACCCCTGAAACATCATCAAGTTTTATACTTTTAGATGATGTTTTAGCATAATATTGAGTATCTTCTTTAATGTCCTTTGTGTCTACTTTATCCTTACTTTTATAATCATCATCATCATAAATTTTAATAGTACTCCCACCTGATGTTTCTAATCTTAAATCAGTTAGTTTATTACTATTTGTTGCTTCTGCATAAGCTCTGTCTATTATTAATTCACTTCCCGGTAATGATGTTGGCATTACAGCACCTAGTGCAGTAAATACTATTCCTGCAGCAACTGCTTTTTTGACACTTTTTTTCATATTCTTTCCCTCATTTCTATTTTTATATAATGACATTTTACCATTTCGAGTTATCCGTGTAAATTATTCTCTTGCATAATTATACTTTTAAATCTTATTTCGCCATAAATATAAAGTTTAAGCAGCATTTTAATGTAATATATTTCCATAAACAATATATTAATTATTTAACTCATTTATTCATTCTGTTATTCTACTAAATGTCCATCAGAATCTATCTTATAGCCATTTACAGTTGTATCTTGAACCATTTCTCCATTTTCATTCATATAGTACCATTTCCCTGTAGCATCTTGTATCCAACCTTTTTTCATAGCTCCATCAGTACCTAAGTAATACCACTTTTTATTTGTGTCTTTAATCCATCCAGTTTGCATTACTCCTCCTTTGCTGAGGTAATACCAATTTCCTTCTGATTGAATCCAGCCTGTCTTCATTGCTCCATTAGTATCAAAATAGTACCATTTATTTTCTATTGATTTCCACCCTATAGATGCATATCCATCTTCATCTAGATAATAATTTTTGCTATCATAAATATTAAACCACCATTTATTTTTCAAAGATTGTCCTGTTCCATCTATATATTGTAACTTACCATTCTTCTTTCTCCATACATTGGTTGATGAATTATTAGATTCTCCTAATATTGATTTTGTATCATCTTTTTTACTACTATCTTTTCTATTCTTCTTTTCTTTTCCTCTATATATATTTAATGTATAAGTTAATATATCATCATCATTTTCAACTACTATTTTATATACATTATCACCTTTATTAAGCTCAATATTTTTCTCATAATTATCATCTTTTGAAAGTTCATCCTTATTTAATTCAACTGTTGCATCATTGTCATTTGGAATTGCTCTTAATAATATTTCACTTATATCTTCATCAACATTTAAATAATAATTAGTTGTTTTTTTAGAAAAATCAATGTTACAATCACTTAGATATAACTCCTTTAAATATACTGTACTTTTAAGCGATTCTGATTCTGAAACCTTATAAGATTTTCTTACATGAACAGTATATGTTTTTATGCAGTCATCTACTCTGCCCTTTTTTAATGCATACTTATAATCACTTTCACTTCTATATGTTCTTAAGTATATAGTTTGAGTTCCATCCCCTATTCTTATTTCATTTTTCTTTCCTTCTTTAATATCATATCCACTTTCATCTTTCTCATTAGTAGTAAATGCTTTAACCACATTGCTTCCATCTCCAGACACTTCTGCTTCTATAGATATATAGTCAGAATTATCAGCTACCACATAGTATTCATCTGTATCATCTAATGATGAAATTTCCTTATCATAAAAACCATTTTTTAATATACTTATCCTTAATCCATTTTCCTTATAAAAATTTAATTCTTTTAATTCTCCATTTCTAGCATTATTATATGTAGCTGCTGAAACCTCCATATTTTTAAATATGAATTCTTTAGGTAACATAACGGAAATAGATCCTAAGAGCAACGTGATAGATAAAACTTTTTTTATATTTTTATTCATATTTTAATTCCTCCCCAATTCTTTTTATATCTTTTTATATTGTGCTAATTTAGTAAACCAACGACTTTTATTTGTATTAGTGTACTTAAAATCAAAGCAATTTTCATACAAATATTTTAATATACACCTTTTATTTAAAATTATACTATATAAATCCAGTATATTTTATTATATCATTCGTACCTTTTCAATAAATTAAATTAGATATAATATAAAAGCAGAAGCTTAATTTAAATTTAAATCAAACTCCTGCTTATCATATAAAAACCCCTTATTAGATTATAACAGCTCCACTTTTATTGAATTTGTACTCTTTTCCATCAATTATTTTTGTTCCAGTCTGCATGCTACCATCTTCATTTAAATAGTATTTTGAACCAGCATCAATAATCCATCCAGTAGCCATAGTTCCATCAGAATTTAAATAATACCAGCTATCTCCATACTTAAGCCATCCAGTTGCTCTATCTCCACCTGAATTTAAGTAATACCATGTTACTTTTTTAGTATCATTATCTTCTATCTTTAACCATCCAGTTTGCATAGCACCATTTGAATCCATATAATAATATTTATCTCCAACCTTTTGCCATCCTGTAAGCATCACTCCATTATCAGCTAAAAGATACCATATACCTTTATCTTTGAACCATCCTGTTTTTCTAAATCCATTTTCATCTAAATAACAATATACTTTTGCGTTTTCATCATAAAGCCATTTACTCTTTATAATATTTCCGTCTTTATCTTTATACTGCCATCCTTTGTCAGTTTGTACCCATCCAGTTTTATTGTCATTATTCTCTACAGTTTCATCCTTCTTATTATCTTCTTCCTCTTCTTTTTCTGCTTGTCCTCTATTTATAGTTAATTTATATGTTCTTTTTAATTCGTTAAGTTCATCTTGTACTACTATTTTTATTATATTTTCACCTTTTTTAAGATATACAGTTTCTTCATAATCATCACCTTTAGTAACTTCATCTCCATTTATAGTAACTAAATAATCATCATTTTCAGGTTCTGCAGTAATATCTATTTCACTTATATCTTCATCTAAATCTACAGTATATTCATTTTTTTCCGAATCGAAGTTTATTTTTCCTTCACTTAAACGGATACTATCTAAGTAAATTTCATCTTCATCTCTATCAGATGACTTTCCTCTAGTTATATTTAAAGTATATGTTCTTTGATTATCTTTATCATCAGTAACCTTTACCTTTATTTCATTTTTACCTTTATTTAAATCAACTGTTCTTCTATATTTATCATCTTCAGTTACTAATTTACCATTAATTCTTACTCTATCACTACTATTTTCAGGTTTAGCAGTAATTCTTATACTTTCAACATCTGAAGACACTTTAACATTATATGATGTAGTACCTTTAAAGAAATCTATCTTTCCTTTTCCTAAGTCTAAATCTTCTAAGTAAATATTGTCTTGTGAAGTATCTTCATTTGAACTACTTACAGTTTTCATTACATGAATAACATATTCTTCTTCACAATCTTTAACATTATTGTTTTTATAAGCAGTTCTATATGCACTTGAACTCTTATATGTTCTTATGTATATAGTTGAATATCCTTTTCCAAGTAATATTTCACTTCCTGAATCTACACCCTTTTCATCAGAATTATCAGTTTCAAATATTTTAATTACTCTATTCTTGCCTTCAACTTCAGCATCAATTTTTATGCCTTGGCTTCCATCAGTCATTTTTACATAATATTCTTTATCTTCACTAAGCTTTACAACATCACCATTATACCCATCTTTAAGTTTTAATGTTTCGCCTTCTGAAGATTTTATTTTTAATGATGTTAGTTCACCATTTTCTGGATCATATGATGCTGCATATACAGGCTTGGACATAAAATTTGAAATACTTCCTGGTATAAATGATGAAAATGTTGAAAAAGCACTTATTGTCAGCGCTAATGCAATAATTCTTTTTATTTTTTTATTCATAATCTTTCCCCTCTTTCCATTATATTATAAATATTAACATGTTTTTTAATGCGGTACAATGAATTTAAAGGTTTTTAAGGTGAATTTATGACATACAAAATCTTGTATATTATCTGATTAACTAGGACATTCTATAAATGCAGAAGTTCTGTTAATTATTCAAAAACTAAAATAATAAATTCATTAATGGGAGTGATATTATGTCAACAAACAAGAAGCCTTACCCACCAAAAATGAGAACAAATTATCATCCTACTGAAGATGAATGCAATAACTACACAGAAGTAGGTAAACCTGAAAATATTCCTAATCCAGCTGTTGACCCTATAGTTGCCAACAATATTGCTTCGCAGGAATTCGATTATACTCAAGATATGATTTCAGATGATATGTTGTAACAAAATCTAAATATATTAGAATAAATTCTCCAACTCCGGATATAATAATAATGTACCCCATAATACTCGGGCGCTAAAGTTTATCATTTTAATTTAATGCCCGTTCAAAAAAAGTTTCCTATATTCTTATAGGGAACTTTTTCTTTATATATTTCTCTTAACTCTTATAAATTTTTTGACTAATATTCATATAAATACATAAAAAATTAACAACATTTTTTCAAAACAGATACATATATTAAAAATTAGAATACTATATCTTAAAACTAAAAAAATCTATAAAATAGAACTAAAGATCCTATTTTATAGATTAATCAAAAATAAATATATCCTGTGCTGTAACAATTATTTTAAAACTCTTTTGTTTCGTATTTACTCACATTTTTCAGCTTACTCAAAATACACAGTTATTTCAGCTTTACCTAAATTTCTTGGTATCAAATTATTCTCTAAGATAACCTCTTCCTTTTTAGAGTTATTAATTAAATTTATGGTTATGTCTTTTTCTTTCATAGAAGCTTCTGTAGTTCTTCTCTTTACATGTATCAAATAATCTTCTGTTTTATTTTTTACTTTTATTTCATAGTTATCCCATGATTTTGGAATACATGGATCTACAATATATCCTTTATCTTCAACTCTTCTTAAGCCTAATATATTTTCTATGCCTACTTTATACATCCATCCTGAAGCCCCAGTATACCAGCTCCAGCCTCCTCTTCCACCATGAGGTTCTTTTATATAAACATCAGCTGCCATTACATATGGTTCAAGCTTATAAGTCATACATTCTAGTTCTGTCTTTGTATGATTTACTGGATTTATCATCTCATAATATTTTACTGCTTTATCTCCTAAACCCAACTTAGTTAACGCTAAGATAACCCATACAGCTGCATGTGTATACTGTCCTCCATTTTCTCTTACTCCTGGTACATATCCTTTTATATATCCCGGTTCAAGATATGAATTATTAAACGGAGGGGCTAAAAGAAGAATCATTCCTTTATGTGTTTTAACTAGATTTTTATCTACTGCTTCTAATGCTTCAATTGCTCTTTCAGTATAATTTACCTTATTAGCATTACTTTCATTTAAACTAACTGTTTTTTCCATATTTTCATTAGTATTTTTCGCTGTTGCTGCCCCTGAAATTACTGACCAGCTTTGTGCTATAGAGTCTATCTGGCACTCTGGGTTTTCTCTGCTTCCAAGAGGAGTTCCATCATCAAAGTATGCTCTTCTGTACCATCCTCCATCCCAAGCATTCTTTTCTATATTTTCTTTTATGAATTCTTTCTTTTCCTCAAAATAATTTCTTGTATCTGTATCATTTTTATATTCTGATATTTTAATAAACTTATCTAATATAGAATAAATGAACCATCCAAGCCATACACTTTCACCTTTTCCCTTATTGCCTACTGTACTCATACCATCATTCCAGTCTCCACTGCCCATTAATGGTATGTTATGAGGACCAAATTTCAGTGATTTTTCTATAGCTTTTAAGCAATGTTCATAAATAGTTCCTTTTTGTGCTGATGAATTAACTATAGTATATCTTTCATCTTCCCCTTCTTTTAAAGGTTCATCTTCAAGATATGATGCTGTTTTTTCTAAAATTTCATAATCACCAGTTGAATTTATGTATTCTGCAGTTACATATGGAAGCCATAAAAGGTCATCACTGAATCTTGTTCTTATACCACTGTTTACTACAGGATGCCACCAATGCTGTACATCTCCTTCAGTATATTGTCTTGAGGCACTTCTTAAAATCTGATCATTTGTTATTTCTGGCTGAACAACTCCAAGTGCCATTGAATCCTGCAACTGATCACGGAATCCATATGCTCCTCCACTTTGATAAAATGCACTTCTACTTAAATATCTGCAACTATATGTCTGATATAAAAGCCATCCGTTTAATAAATAATTTATAGATTTTGATGGAGTTTTTACTTGAATATTTCCCAAGAAATTATTCCAATATTCTTTTACTCTTTCTAATTCCTTTTGAGCATTATTCAATATTGTATATTTTTCTATCACTTTAGCTACATTAGTTTTTTCATCCTGACCAAGCAATATTACAAGTTCAGCCTTTTGGCCCTTTGGGATAAATATTTTAGTGGATGAAGCTAAACATGGATCATAAATACTACCACTTCTATTACTTAAATCATTATTAGTTTTCAATATTTCAGGACTACTTAATTCACCATTGCTTCCGATAAATTCTCTTGCATCACCTGTAAATCTTAATTTGTTTCCTCCTAGAATAGTAAGATAAGCATATAGATTTCCAAAATACTCACTATAAGGATTATTAGCTGTAATATATTTGACTTCTGTATTCATATTTGAAATATCATTTAGATTATTTTCAGTATATGTATCACTATTTTCTGCACTACTTTCTTGACTATTATTATCTAAAACTGCAATATCAGTAGTAATATATTTTGAGCTGTCATATTCATATACTCCTAATACCATCTTTGCATAATAGAATAATGATATTTCCTTATCTTTATGGCTTAAATTTTCTAAAGTTACTTTTTGAATTTTTACTTTTTCATTTCTTGGTACAAATACTTCTAACTTTCCTTTTATATCATAAGCTGAATGGATGAATTCTGAATATCCAAACCCATGCTTTATTTTATATTCTCCAGAATCTCGAACCGGTTTTGGTGATATTGAAAAATAATTTCCACTTAAATCATCTTTAATATATAATGCTTCTCCTAAAGGATCTGTAATATAGTCATTGCTCCATGGAGTAATCTTATTTTCTCTAGAATTTCCACACCATGTATAAGACGATCCACTTTCTGATATATGAAATCCAAAATCCTCATTTGACATTACGTTTATCCAAGGTGCTGGTGTGTTTTTATAATCTGAAAGCTTTATTATATAACTTCCATCTATTTTGCTAAATCCACCATATCCATTGAAAAAGTCTAGATTCTCAGTTTCATATTCATCTTCCTTGTTAATCATATGAGTATCGTATTGATGTTCAGTTTTCTTAGCCAATTCATTATGTGAAACTACTTTTTTATTTTCTACACTATTCATTCCTTCTTTAATATCATTATTATCTAAGAAATCTACATCATGGTCATACTGTTCATAAACATCAGAACCTTCTTTTTGTATATCATACTTATCATCATTATTTTCTAATATGTTTATATCATTGATGACATCTAAATTGTTATTATTAGATTTGCCTGATGAGTCATGTTGACTTTTTTGTTTATTATCACAATTAATACTTATATTATTAACATTGCCATTAATGGCTACAGCATAAGAACTATCTTTTTTATTTACAAAGCCTGATTCCTTTGCAGTAATATCATTAGTTATTTCGTGTTTAGTCTTCGACTTTATATTTTTAGCAATTTGAGAAATTAACGAACCATTCTTAGAATCTATATAAATCCTACAAATTCCTATTAAGAAATCCCTCATTTCATTATTCATAGTTGATTTATTATATAAATGAATTCCAGCAGGTTTATTTACCATATCTCCTTCTTTGCATGTATTTATGGCACTCATAAGGCTTTTTTGAAGTGGTTCATCATATGAAAGTTCTTCATTATTATAAATTACTAAATCTATCTTTACTCCTTTATTTCTCATATAATAATGGAATTTCAAAACTTGCATTATAAGATTTATATCCTTTTCATCATCTATTACAACAAGCATAATAGGAATATCCCCTGATATGCCAAATGCCCACAAATCCTTTTGATGTTTTGAGATATTCTTTATATATTTTTGTCTATTCTTTCTATTTTCACTTAAATAGAATATATCTGCTGCTAAATCTTGAAATGCATTTGCTTCTGCTGGTGTTATTTCTAAATTTCTTAATTCCAACTGAACTGAATTATGATATTTATCAAATAATCGTTCCAACTTAAATCCTTTATCATTGGCTTTACAAATTTCTAAAGCATCTTCTTTTGAATCACTTGTTCCTGTTATAAAGTATAATTCTTTTTCTTCTTGGGCTTCTAGTCTTACTCTTACTCTCAAGCTTATTATAGGATCTAAAACTGTTCCTACTGTATTTTCTAAGGATTTATCATTATCCATAACCTGTGGATTTTTTAAAGTTCTATTTCTTCCTATAAAATTTATTCTTGATGTTTCATAAGTTATATTTCCTTCAAGTGCACTGTCACATACAACTTTATGATATATATATGGAACCTTTGCATCTTTTACTCTTCCACGCCTGCTTCCTATAACTACATTCTGCTCTTCATCATATTCTGTTTGAACAAATAAGTTTGAAAAAGCAGGATGGACAGCATCTGCACTAAAACTTGTAAGAACTATTTCCATATAACTTGTTATTTCTATACTTCTGCCCTTCAATCCATTATTTTTTAATGTTATCTTACGCACTTCAAAATTCTCATCACATGATACAGATACTTGAGTAGTTGTTTCAATGTTTCCATCTTTCCTATTAAACTGTGGTTTATCTATATCAAGATTTACATTATATTCATCACCATATGTTTTACATGGCTCAAATGAAGCACTCCAATATTCATTAGAATTAAGATTCTTTATATAAAAGAACATTCCACTGCTATCAGATGTACTATTTCCTTTCCATCTATAAAGCATCATATCCTTTAATGAAGAATATCCACTTCCTAAACTATTAAGCATAATTGAATACTCAGCATTTGAAAGAAGAACTATAGATTTATTTTTATTTTGTGTACCTTCAATATTTCTTAGAAGTAAAGGCTGACCTTCAATATAATTATTCTTTATTGTATAATCCTCATGTCTTTCATAAGTAACATGTTCTGGAATTCTTTCTTTAAGAAGAAGTTCTGTTGCCTTCACTTGTGGAATATTGTGAAATCTCTTAACTAAAATATTATCTAAAAGCATATTTTCAAGTCCCATAAGTGACATGCCTAAGTGATGAACCATATAAGTCATTATTTTATTTGGTCTTATTCCATCTTCAAATACGGAGTCCTCTTCCTGTGGACAACTTCCATCTTTTTGTTTTTTATCAATTATTTTATTTTTTTGTGGATTATCTGACACTTTTTCACCACCACCAAAGCTAGTTATTTCCTCATTTCGATTTATTTCATTATTCTTATCCACATTATTCACACTTAATAACTCATTTTTCGAGCCACTATTATCACCATCATTATCCACCTTATTTTTGTACTTATCCACATTTTTACCATAGTTATCCACATTTTGTGTATAAGTTGTACAAGCTTTAGTGAATATAATTGTATCTTTTCTTGCTTTTGTATAATCTATGGATTCAATAAATCCATATCTGCCTAATAATCCAATTTCCTCTAATGCGTTTAAATTTGCAAATCCTCTTTTCTTGGAAAATGGAAGGCTCATTAATGTAGAATAAGGAGATACTACTATTTCATCTTCAAGTCCTCGTTTAAGGCCAAGTCCTGGTATTCCAAACGCTTTATATTGATAATTTTCATCATTGTCGAATTCATAAAATGCACATTCTGAAATTCCCCAAGGTATCTTTTTTTGTTTTGAAAATACTCTTTGTGCTTTTATTACTTCCTTATATGTACGTTTTAATAGAGTGTCTGAATAAGCTTTCATAATTAATGATGGCATAAAGTATTCAAACATTGTACCGCTCCATGATACAAGCACATGACTATGAAATGCATTAGTCATTGCCCTACTTAATTTAAACCAATGTTCCTTGGATACATCATTTTTAGCTATAGCCACAAATGAAGCAATCCTTGATTCAGATGCAAGCAGGTCATAATATGAACTTCCCAATGATTTTTCTTCTGCATTATATCCAACAGAGAATAATTGCCTCTTTTCATCGTATAAAAATTTAAAATCCATAGATTTAGTAATATCATCAACATAATTTATAATTTTATCTATTTTTTTTGAATATGACTCTATAATCTCTATCTTTGATGCTACAGAACGCTCAAAGTTATCGCCATATTCACTTTTATATTTTTCATACCTCTCTTTAAGTTCTTCAAGATTTGGAACTCTTTCTATAAACTCATCTTTAAATAAAGATTCTGTTCCTAAGAACATATAATCAAAGAATTCTTTTTTAATTTCTGCTTCATGTATAAGTTTTTTTATCCAATATCTTGCCTCTTCAATATCCTTGCTATTATCTATATACTGCTTAAATTTACTGTTTTCATCTATTATATTTTTAATAGAATCACTTTTCTTTATTGCTCCTATTATTTCTTCAAGTATTTCTATATATTGATCAATACTTACACTAGATGCAAATCGTACTTTAACATTGGAATATTCCTTCTCTATTATTTTGTAAATATCTTTTAAAGCCATTATTTCTTTTGTTCTAATAACTGGATTATTCTTTAAATCCTCCATAGATTTTTTTAGTATCCACAAATTCGCCAGTAAATTTCCACTATCTACAGTCGATATATATCTAGGCCATAAGGGTTCTTTTGTCCTTGTATCATACCAGTTATAAAAATGCCCTTGCTCTCTTTTCAAGTCACTCATGTTTGTTATTATATAATCAACTTTATCTATGAATTCACCTAGAGTAATATATCCTAAATCATAGGCTGCAACTTCTGCTATAATTCCCATTCCCATATTAGTAGGAGATGTTCTCTGTGCAACTCCTTTATAAGGTCTCACTTGATAATTATCTGGTGGCAAATAATTATTTTCTTCATTTATAAAGTCTTCATAATACGCATAAATCCTTCTGCTTATTTCTCTTAAGTATGTTTTTTGCTCATAATTAATTACATATTTTTTCTCAGGTATATCAGAACTTACAGCATAAGCAATATAAGGACTTGCTAACCATAAGCATGCAATTACTAAAGTATATGCAAATATCCCAACTGAATTATCTAATGATAAAATTATTACAGCTACTGCCATGACTGGTGAAATCCACATTCTTTTTATATATGCTTTTAATGTATTACTACAGTTTTTCTCAACAAGTTGCGAAGACTTCCACTCTAAAAGATTTCTCCTTGTTATAAGCATCCTTATTAATGTTATTGTTATTGCATCGATCATCAAAAATGCTTGATATGGTATAAATGATATTATTAAAAATATCTGTTTTAATGTCTTAAATGTACCCATCAGCTTATTTTTAGGTGTAACAACAAAATCTGCAACAGTAAATACAAGAGACATTACTAATGCAAGAAAACATAAGAGAGTTATTTGAAGATTTCCATTGAATATAGTTAATGACAGTATTAGTGAAATCATTAAATTTGGAGCAAGAATACTTCGTCGCAAGTTATCAACTATCTTCCACTTATTTAATAAACTTATTTTCTTTGAAAAAAGCCATCCAATAAGCTGCCAGTCTCCCCTAACCCATCTATGAAGCCTTTTACAGCTTGATTCATAAAAACTTGGATAATCATCAATAAATTCAACATCACTTAAAAGAGCACATCTACATAATGCACCTTCAAGTAAATCGTGGCTTAATATTCTATCATCCTTTATTGTATCTTTTAATCTTCCGTAAAATTCATCTATATTGATTATGCCTTTTCCTACAAATGTTCCTTCTCCAAACAAATCTTCATATGTGTCAGAGTAAGCTACTGAATATCCATCAACATTGTTATTTCCAGCAAAAATCTTAGAAAAATAAGTTCTGTTTTTAGCTTCAAGACTTATGCTTACTTTTGGCTGCATAATTCCATATCCTCTAATAACTTTATTCTTTTTTATATATGGAATATTAAGTATATGGCTCATGGCTCCAACAAGCTTATATACAGTTTCCCTAGGCATAAATGTATCTTCATCAAGAGTAATTAAATACTTTACATTCTTTAAAGGACTTATATCTGAACTTATAACATCATATGTATGTTCTTCTTCACCTCTGATTAATGCCATAAATTCCATAAGCTTTCCACGTTTTCTTTCCTTACCCATGTAAACTTTCTGCTTAGAATCAAATATTCTTTTTCTGCTTAAAAAATAAAATCTATCTTCCTTTTTACTATTATTGTATTTTGAATATTTCTTATTTAATTTACTTACTAAATTAAGTGAAAAATTAATTATATCCTTTTCGTGTGGTTCTGTTTCCTTATTCGAATCTGGGAAGTCACTTAGTAATGCATAAAAAATATTATCATCCATATTTCCACAGTACTCTACTTCAAGCTTTTCCATAAGACTCTGTACTTTTTCCTTAGAATCTATAATTGCAGGGATTACTACTACAGTTTTGCAGTCATAAGGAATACCCTTGCTAAAATCAAGTTTTGGAACTCTTCGTATTTGAATGAATTTGCTTTCAAGCCAATTCATTAACCCAACAACAACTTCATTTACAGAAATGAATACTAAAATAAATGCAATAGCTAACTCTTTTCTTGTATAAAAAACACCAAATACTATATTTATATATATTATTAAAAAGCTTATTAGAGCTGTACTTCCTAAATTTATCCCTAAAAAAGCACCTTCTGTTATTATTGCTCCAAATGTATAGTAAAAGCCATCAAGCTCACTTGTTCCTGCATCAATCAAATAATACCCAATATGGCTTTTATATTTTTCTCCATTATTTATATAGTTCTTTTGGGAAAGTTTTAAAGCATTATCTGCTACTTGTACTTCACTTCTTTTTGTAACATGCGCGATTTCTTCAATTTTGTGTCTATAATAATCTTGAGATTCAAAATCCATGCTTTTATACACATTTACAGGATCATTTTCCAATACTTTTTCAACTGCAGAAGTTTTCTTAAAAAATTCTTTCCAATTAATAGCTTCTATCTGTCGTATGCATGTTATATACTCACTTATACTCTTTTCTATAAGATTACTTCTTTCTTCATTTCTATAGTGTTGATATTGATTATTGTAAATTTGTGCATTTTCTTTTTTAATGTATGCTTTATTTTCTTCATTATTTTTTTTACTAATAATTTTTTTAGAATTTACAGCCTTATTCTCTAAACATCCTTTTTGAATTTCTTTTAGTTCATATGTATACTTTGATAAATTTATTATAAGAGCAGTCTTAAGCATCAATGGAAACGCCCAAAGCTCTCCCATAGTAAAAGCTTTTTCCTTATTTTCACCTTGTAGTCTATTAATGTATTCTTCCATATCTTCAATATAAATATTTCTAGATACATTTATATAGTTTTTTGCCACATTAAATATTCTTGGAAAAGTCTTATGGCTAGGAAGCCCTTTAAAATAATCCCAAGGCATTTCTTTTTTTATACATTTGTATTCTCTTTCCACAAGATAAGCATTATCAAGAATCCATTCTGCAGCTCCTAGAACCTTTATATTATGTTTATTTAATTTTTTTAAATATTTATATGTATCCTGTATACTTGAAAATGAGTCTGCTAATTCATTTAACACATTTCTCCTTAATTTGTGGTAATTTTTTTTACCTTTCATAAAAACACTCCCTTGCTTCAGACTGCATAACAAAATCAAGAATGTATTAGCAAATTTATGCAGTATTATATAAAGCATAATTCTAGAGTTATTTTTACCAAAGTTTCTAAAAATAATCCCCAGTATTTATGTAAAGTAAAAGCATATAGATTTAAATTCAACCTATATGCTTCTATGCAAAATATATCCAATTAAAATATAAATAATTAATATAATATCGAAATAAATATCTAATATGTAAAATCAATTTGGAATTAACTGAGATAGCATATCTCTATCCCATTGTTCTGTTTCATTATTATATATCCCAAAATCAGAACACAATTCCCAGTAGCCCCATGCGAAATAATCTTCATCAGCCTTTTTCCTTACTGCACCAGTCCATATCTTTCTATCAAATCCTTCTGCTTTCCTATTAGCTCCAAACTCACCTAGAAATATTCCTATCTTATTGGCTTTAGACCACTTTTGGGCTATTTCAAATTTATTTCTTATAACCAAAAGTTCTTCGTCTGTTCCATTCCATTTAACACCTAATTTTCTTCTATATCCTTCATAACATTCATTTCCCTGAAACGTGAAATCATATGGTTCATAATAATGAAATGTAACTATTAAATTTTTATCCCGAGGTACTTTTAAATTATAAAGTCTATCTACTGAATTATAACGATCCGGACCTATTATAATCTTTCTATCCTTATCATTTTTTCTTATAGCATCAATACCTTCAGCTAAATATTCATTCCATATTTCACCTTCAAGATTATTCTGGGGCTCATTTAACAATTCAAAAATCAATTTTTTTGAGTTATCCTTATATCTTTCTGAAAGCTGATTCCATATTGCTAAAAAACATTCTTTATTCGCTTCTGGGTTATCCATAATTCCATCAAAATTATGAAAATCAATTATTATAGCAAGATTATCATTTAAAGCATAATTTATATATGAATCTATCTTAGTCATATAGTCTTCATCCAGCTCATAATAGTCTCTACTAACGTAATCAGCAAAATTTATTGGAAGCCTTACACAATCAAACCCCACATCTTTAACAACATCAAAATATTCATTCTTTATTCCTATGTCCTTGGAAATATCTTTTGATGCTTCAAGTGCATTTCCTATACTTATGCATCTTTTAAATGGTACTCCATAATTCTTGCTTGTAATTTTACTATCAATCATACTGTTAAAAAAACTGCTCTTCATAAATAGCCATGTAATAAAAATAACACTAATAATAACTAATATTTTACCTGTTCTTTTTCCATTCATGAAAATCATTCCTTTTACTAATTTGACTTATACTTTGTAAAAGATAGCACCCCGTTTTTATTTTCTTTTGCTTTCAATAAATTATTCATATAATTTACCTGTCCACAATGCAAATAGTTAAATAAAAAGAAAGCAATGTCAGATGCCTCAACAGGTCTAATCTAATATTACTTTCTTTAAATAAAATATTATTCATTTATGAATTGAATATCTAAAAAGTTAATGTATTAATTAAAGAATTCAGTAAATGCCTTTATAGTATATTCATTATCCTTAACAGATGCTAATTCTCTAATTGAATGCATACTTAAAAGTGGAGCTCCCATATCTATAACTGGTATATTTAACTTTCCAGCAGTTATTGGACCTATAGTTGTACCGCCTCTTAAATCAGATCTATTTACAAATACCTGACAAGGTACTCCTGCTTTTTCACATATTCCTTTAAATATAGCACTTGCATAACTGTCTGTTGAATAGCTTCCACTTGCTGCAATCTTAAGAACTGGTCCCATTCCTAAAAGTGGTTTATTTGTTGGATCACACTTTTCTGTATAATTAGGATGAATTGCATGAGCTAAATCTGCTGAAACCATAACAGAACTGCTTAATGCTCTCTTATATTCTTCTCTGTTTTTAGAAAGTCCTAATGCTATTCTTTCTAATATAGTATCTAATATAGATGAATTAGCACCTTGAGATGTAAGGCTTCCTATTTCTTCATTATCTAATGCTACTAATACTTTTGTAGCTGCAATTTTATTACTATCTAGTAATGCTCTTAATCCAGCATAAACCATCCATAAATCATCAAGTCTTCCTACAGATATAAATTCATTATTTAATCCAGTAAGACATCCCTCTGCATATTCATATAAGAATAAATCAAAATCTAAAATATCACTTGCATTTATCTTTAATTCTTCTGCAATTAAATTTAATAAATAACCGTCATTTTCTAGCTTTTCTTTAGCAAATCTAATGCTTTCAGCATCTTCATCTTTAACTGTAAGTAAAGGTAATGTATCTTTTTGTTTATTATAAGAATATCCTTCATTAACACTTCTATTCATGTGAATAGCAAGGTTTGGTATTATTAATACAGGTTTATTTATATCTAACAATCTAACTTCAGGCTTAAAAGGATTTGCACTCTTTAAAGTTACTCTTCCTGCTATAGATAATGGTCTATCAAACCAAGTACTTAATATAGGTCCACCATAAACTTCTGTATTAAGTTTTATATAATGACCTTCCACACTCATTTCTGGATTTGGTTTTATTCTAAATCCAGGAGAATCAGTATGAGCCCCTATTAATCTAAATCCATCCTTTTCTATCTCTCCAGTTCCAACTTCAAATGCTATAACAGCAGAATCATTTTTTACTACATAATACTTTCCATTCTTTTCAAGATTCCATTCATCACATTCATTAAGTTCTGTATATCCTGCTTTATCTAATCTTTCTTTAATTTCGTAAGCAGCTTGAAATGCTGTTTTACTACTGTTTATAAATTCTAATAACTTTTCTGCATTTTTCATTACAGCGCCTCCATTTTTTCTTCTTTTAGTATAATTATAAACTAACAATATCCATTAATATGAGTATCATCTTAACATATAATGATTTTATTATATTGCTCAAGATTTGCTATAATTAACTATCTATACTTTATAAAATCACTACATGATTTATGTTATTAGTTTAAGTATTAATAATATTATAATCCATGTTCAAAAAACTTCCAAGAAAACAATATCAGATACAAAATACATTTACAAAAAATATTAAACTACCATCTCAAAAAAATGAAGCCTCAAAGAAACTTTTATAGTTTTTTTGAAACTTCATAGGTCTTGAAATAGATTATATTAATTTATGTGATTTTAATTCATTCTTTAAAACTTTAAGATTAGCTTCATCCATATCAAATAAAGGCATTCTTAAAGGTCCTGCATTAAAGCCCATAAGTCTTAAAGCTGTCTTTACTGGAATAGGATTAACTTCTATGAATAAAGCATTAATAAGGCTTAAATACTTCATTTGAAGTTCTTTACTTTCCTTAACTTTTCCTTCAAAATATAAAGAACATATATTATGAGCATCTCTTGGTACTACATTAGAAAGTACTGATATTACCCCTTTTCCCCCTAATGATAAAATTGGCACTATCTGATCATCATTTCCTGAGTATACAGTTAAATTTTCTCCACATAACGATATAGTTTCTGCAATCTGCGATAGATTACCACTAGCTTCTTTAATTGCTACTATATTTTTATGTTTTGACAGCTCAAGTGCTGTTTTAGGTAAAATGTTCACCCCTGTTCTTGAAGGTACATTATATAAAATTATAGGTACATTAACTCTATCTGCTATATAATTATAATGCTTTATTAATCCTGACTGAGTAGTTTTATTATAATATGGAGTTACTATTAATAATGCATCTGCCCCAACCTTCTCAGCATACTGTGATAATTCTACAGCATATAGTGTATCATTTGACCCTGTTCCTGCTATTACTGGTACTCTATTATTTGCATATTTAACAGTAAATCTTATAGCTTCTTTATGTTCCTCATCACTCATGGTAGAAGATTCACCTGTAGTTCCTGCAATAACAATAGCATCTGTTCCATTGTTTATATTAAAATCAATCAACTTTTTTAACTCTTCAAAATTAATTCCATTCTCAGTAAATGGTGTGATAATTGCCACTGCTGCCCCTGTAAAAATATCTTTTTTCATGTCTATGCCCCCTATATATTTTTGATAGTGTAAAGTTGTTTACACTACGCTTTTTAATTTTTCTTTATATTTCAAGGGTTCCGACCGTTTTTTTGTATAAAAAAACAACGACCCCCTCAATTTCATGTTATTATTGAATCACCACAAAACAAAACTCACATGAAAGGTTGTCGTTATTATGGA
>DPOH01000034.1 GCA_003539755.1 Clostridium sp. | reverse complement strand
GCTTATATGGAATGTTATATACATTAGAGAAATAATAAAAAATGGCTCAACAAAACAATTTCTTCATACTCTCTATAATAAGTTTTATAAAACTATTCAGACATTAAATACCTTAGCTGATATGCAAAAATTTGAACTTAAAATGGCTGATACCTATCTTGATATATTAATAAATAAAGTTGAAGTAACTAATAACTTTGTAACAAATAAAATTCTGGCTTACTTATATATTCATTTAGAAAATAATTTAAATCTAGATATTATGTCAAAAGAACTTAATATATCAAAAGGATATATGTGCAGATGCTTTAAAAGTAATATGAATATGTCCATAATGAAATACTTTAAAGTAATAAAAATAAACAGAGCAAAAACACTCTTGAAAAGCACTAACAAAAGCATTTTAGAAATTTCAACTAATCTATGCTTCTGTGATCAGTGTAACTTTTCAAAAGTGTTCAAAGAAATTGAAGGCATCACTCCTATGGAATATAGAAATCACTATATTTAATGGGCTTAATGAATAAATGCAGTAGTTCCATCTGGAATATTTTCATATATCCACTTTGCGTTAGCTGTATCAAGCCTTATACATCCATGACTCAAGGCCTGCCCTAATCTACTATCAATTATTTTAACTCCTTTTGGATCATATAATATGGAATGATAATAGTAAGCTCCTCTAATTCTAGTAGCATACTTTACCCTATACTTATCTGTCCCAAAGTATGGTTTTCTGCCACTAATATAAAATGTACCAGTTATAGTTGGAGTAGATGCTTTTCCCACTGTACTCTTATATTTATAAAGCTGTATCCACTTTTCATTATTATTATCTTTTTCAAAAACAAATGTATCTCTATTCTTTAAATCTGTAACAAGCAGATATTTACTAGTACTCGTAAACTTATTATCATTTACAAATCTGCTCATATCACTATAAAAATACTTATAGTTTTTATCTGTAGTTTTATTACCATCATTAGTTAAATATCTGCTAGAGATATAACCTTCCTTATCATCATATATTACTTTGCTCCAATCCCCTGTTGTTTCAATGAGCTGGACTCTTGCTTTCTTTGGAACTGTAGTAATAATTTTTCCCATAAGTGATGGCTTTTCTCTTAATCGCACATTAGACCAAGGATATAAACTAGTTGAAATATTTTCATTAAACACATATCCTTCATCATTATTATATTTTACTTTAAGCCAATCCTCTTCACCATCAATTAATTCTATTTTAGACATTTTAGGTATAACAGTTATAACTTTAGAATTAATTGATTTTCCTTCTCTTAAATTAACATTTTTAATTGGATATTTATATATTACTTGTCTATACATAGAACTTTCCTAAAAATACTTTACTACACTATTCTATTAACTATTAATATAACTTATTATAAAAGCAAAGAACTTTCTCCTTATATATAATTGTTAGAGAAAGTTCCTTACACTTATAGAATGATAACTTTAAATTAGCGTACCCATGCTCCGCTTCTATCTACATAATATCCATTTATATATGTGCTGCGAGCCATCATTCCATTAGAATACAAATAATACCAATGTCCATAGGAATTATCATAAAACCATCCTGTTTTCATAGTTCCATCTTCATTTAAATAGAACCATGAATTATAATTATTATCATAGAACCATCCAGTCTTCATGATACCATTTCCATCCAAATAGAACCATGAACCATAATTATTGTCATAAAACCATCCAGTCTTAAGTGAGCCATCATTATTTACGTAATACCATGATTTATATGGAACATCAAAATACCATCCTTTAGGACTTGTCCTATCCATGTTATAATAGTACCATTTACCATTCTTGTACTGACGACCAACTGGAGTTTGAGCCGGATCATTTGTAATAACCTTTTTTCCGCCATTTATCTTTGTTTTGTCCCAAGGAGTACCATAAAATGCTTTATTTACATTTAAACCATCTTTATAAGATACACTTTCTAAACTTGAGCACTCTCCAAATGCATTATCTTCTATAGTTTTAATACTATTAGGTAAAATTACTTCTGCTAATTTGTCGCAATTAAAAAATGCTGTACTTTCTATACTCTCTATTCCTTCTTCAAGAGTTAATTTTAATAAACTTGTACAATCTTGAAATGCTTTGCCTCTAATTATCTTAGTATTTCCAGAAATACTTAAACTTTTAATTTTGTTATTTCCAAAGAATGCATACTCTTGTATTTCTTTAACTTCATTTGGAATTACTACATCTCCCTTTGCAGTTATACCGCTACATAATACACCATTCTTATTAACAATTAATCCATTATCTCTATTAGAAGCATCTTCAAGTGATGAACATCCCAAAAATACATCTTTACCAAAGTCTTCTATACTCCTTGGAATTCTAATTTTTTTAATTCCACTATAGATAAATGCTTCATTACCTATAAACTCCAATCCTTCCTCTAATGTTACATTTTTTAAATTTGAACAGCCAGAAAATGCTCTTCTTCCTATTTTCTTTACACTTTTAGGTATAGTTATACTAGTTATTTTTGTGTTATCTGCAAAAGCACCATTTTTTATTTCTTTAACATTATCAGGAATTACTATATCTCCTTCAGCATCCTCACCTGAATATAATCCTCCAAATTTATCAACAAGCATTCCATTGCCTTTATAACTAGGTTTAGTGTTTAATGAAGTACAACCAGAAAATGCTGTTCCGCTTATATTATCTATATTATCAGGTATTTCCAAATCGTTTAATGAGATGCATCCACCAAATGCATCATCATCTATTTCTTGTATTCCCTCTGATATTTTTACTTTCTTTAAACTAGTACAATTACAAAATGCAGTTTCTCCAATCTTTTTTACGCTAGATGGTATAGATACTTCTGTAATTTCAGAATTTCCATTATAATTTCTATAAAATGCACTTTCTGCAATTTCAACTACATTGGAAGGTATTTTTATTTTTCCCTTCGCATTCATTCCATCAATTAAAATATTATTTATGATAATAAGACCATCTGAATTTGTATATTTTTTAATCCATTCTTGAGACCAATCATATAACTTCACATATTTTACACTTTCAGGAATATTAACTTTTTTTAAATTCTTGCATGATTTAAAAGAATCTTCAATATACTCTAAAGAATCTGGTAATATAACTTTAGTTACAACATTTCCATCCTTAGCTGCCTTATCAAAATCTACTCCATGATCGAAACTTAGTCTGTACAAACGTACAACAGATTTTAATCCTGTAACTTTATGTCCTTCTAATTCACTTGGCACTTCTACAGTACTAGACAAATCCGATGTACCTAATAAAGTTACTGTTCCATTATTATTATTAAAATACTCCCATGTTAATCCGTTGGAATCCTTTCCTTCGTGCACATAGCAATCATTTCGTTCTATATAATCATTTAATTCAGCTGCACCTACTGGAATTGAAGTTCCTATTCCTGAAATACTAATAGCAGATACCATAGCAAGAAAAATTGCTATAGATTTTTTTCTTTTTAACATTACTAACGCCCCCATACATATTTTGTAAACCACTATATTATACATTTTTTGATTTCTAATTTTGTAACTTTTCAGTTACAGTAACCTTAAATTAACCTTAAATTAATTAAGCCACAGCTTTTATATTTTTAATAAAAACTGTGGCTAGATTAACTTATTTTAAATTCTAAAAGAAACTTGTCACTCTTCCTTTTCTTATGTAATTAACACCTCTCATCTTGAATCTTTCAAGCTGTTTTGAATAATAGAAGTTATATAAATCAATTGCTAAAAATAATCCATCTACTATTCCATACTTTACATCCTTAAGATATAATCCATCTTCCTCTTCTGCTTCAATTTTATCTACTTCATTCATTAATTTTTGAAATTTTTCTTTGCCTTTAATAAGATTTTTCATAATTTCTTCTTCTGAATAACCTTCAAAATTTTTATTTATTATTTCATTGATATACAAAACATATTCTCTATTTAAATCAACATATGCTTCAAAAATTTCTTTTAACTTCATGTAATTCTACCTCTCCAATTTTTATATTAATTATTGTAACATATTAAAACATTCAGTCTATATGCCATTTTTATAATTGATTATTAATAATATTTATATACTCATCTATGAGAAGTTCCTGATAAGCAGCTAACTTTTCATTTTCCAACACATTTTTAATTTCCATAAGTTCTTCAGCTTGAATATTATCAAGACTTGATAATCGAGTTTTAGTTATAGGTTTTGAAGATTTGATTTTTTTATAGGTTAACTTATCATATAATATAAACTTTACCTTATCTTTATATCTTTTTTTAATTTTATCTGCTATAATCAATCCCTCTGGATCAAAATCTCCAGCATAATATATGTTTTTCAGATTTGTAATTTTATCTATTAGTATATATGAAGATAAATTAAGCTGACCACTAGTACAAATTATTGATGCATTGTCGCCTACTTTTTCCATTACACTTTTAAATACAGCAGGATTTTCAAATATATAAATTTCATCATTTACAGCTTTCAGTTTATCTATCTTTAATAAATTACTTATTGATAATTCAAGTGGCTCTTTCCAATCCCAAAAAGATCGGACAGCCTCTATTTCTTCATTTGTATTATCCAAAAGATTTTCAATCATAGAAACACTCTTTCCATTACCTAAAAACCACTCTTTAATATTCATATATCGCCATAATTAACATCTAATTCATATATACTGTCATACTCCTTATCTAAAGAAATATTATTTTTCTCATAATCAACAACTGTCTTCATAAGATCTTTTATCAAATCATCATTAATTTCACTAAATATTTCTCTTATTTCAGATCCATTAAGTTGTAATCCTTTTACAAAAGTTCTAAGATATCTTATAAAATTTTCTTTAAATAATAAAAATTCAGTTGTTTTAAGCATTTGTTCTGTTTTAGGTGAATAAAAAGTACTTATATAATCCTGATAATTTTCATTTAATGTTTTAAAATCACGATTAAGCATATCCCACCATGAATAAATATCTTTGTCCTGTGCAATTTCAAGACTATGTACATTTTTAAGTGTATTTTTAAATCTTTCAATAAGTGAAATTTCCAATGATCCTCTTGAAGTAGAAGCCATATGCTCAAGTTTTAATAATGTTCTCTCTAGTTCAATTGTATTTGGAGAAATCTGATAACGAAATTTTCTATTCTTAAAATCACTCTGTACCTATGTGCATTATCAGCAGAAAGATAAGAAGCCTCTATAAATTTTTTCTTGGTTTGTGATCCTATTTCCATAATACTCCTTTCATTAATAATTAATTTATTACTTTCGATATTATATTCTAAATTCATTATATCCTATTATTACTTGAAAATTTACCATAATATAAAAAAACCTTGGCTACTCCAAGGTTTTTCACATTATCTTCCACAGCACTTTTTATACTTTTTACCACTTCCACATGGACATGGATCATTTCTTCCTACTTTTGTGCTGATAACACTGCTGTTTGGTTTGCTACTATGTTTAGATAAATCACTTGCTGTCCATCCTCTGTTTATCCACTTATGTGTATTATTAGAGAATTTAATGCATAATGCAAGTAATTCTTGTGCTTGACCTAAATTATTATATCTTACTCCTAATAATTCAAGTCTTGCTAGTAATAAATCAATAGTAAATGAATCCATAACACAATTGCTATAAATTGCAATCATTAATTCATTAACAATATCTTTATCATTTACAACTTTCATAAGATATGCATAAAGATCATCATAATATTGTGTTTTCTTTATGTAATATTCATTACTATACTTTAATAGTTCTTCTTTGGCTGGTATATAATATTCTTTACCTTTTTGTCCTTCAACAACTTTTTTGTAGTCATCTTCAGACACGCATAAAGCACTACCTATTACCTCTACCCCATTAAATCCAACTTCTTCGTTGAACATATTGTATTTATGTAAGCAATATTCAAACTCTTCCGAAGTTAGTGGCTGTACACCTGCTTCTTCATTTTGTTTATTAAATGTACTTATTAATACATTCTTTTCATATACACCATATAAATTACTAAATGCTCTAATATAATTA
The DNA here is from genome assembly GCA_003539755.1 of Clostridium sp. GTDB lineage: Bacteria > Bacillota > Clostridia > Clostridiales > Clostridiaceae > Clostridium. Next base: position 1,451 of record DPOH01000034.1, on the reverse strand, counting down.
AATACTAGAGAATATCTTGCTTTTACAAGGTTTACTTCATTTATATCCAAATTATTTATGATATTTGCAAGTTCATCTGGAATAATGCTTTTTACATTTCCATCTCCAATATCATACATAAAACTTACGCCTATTTGGGAATATCCTAACGCTATAACTGAATCGTCTGCTTCAATACCAAAGAAAAATTTATCATAATCCATTCTTTCTTCAAATGCTGCAATATTGCTTATAAGATAATTCTTATCTAAAATTCTTTCAGCAAGAATATCAACTAATTCTTGTTTCTTCATCTTATACACTTTGTTTACTTCGTACTTTTCAGCAACTTCTTTTAAGTAAGCAACAGTCATATAATTTAAGTTTTCTTTCAAACTCATCTTTATTGGTTTTTTTATTATGTTTTTTAAATTCTGCATGTCAAACAATCCTTTTCGTATATTTCTAGTATATTATATAATATTTAAGCTATAATTGTAATTTTTCTTTTTAATTTTTATGAAATCTGCCATAATTATTATCATTTTCTTTCTATTAGCTACATAAATATGTTAAAATTGTTATGGAGAATATTTTATATTGAAGGGTAATTGATGTTATGGATGAAAAAAGATTTGCTATTTTGATAGATGCTGATAATATTTCAGCAAAATATATAAAAAATATATTAGACGAAATATCTAATTATGGCATTGCAACATATAAGAGAATTTATGCAGACTGGACCAAACCAACTGTAGCTGCCTGGAAAGATGTTTTACTTGAAAATTCAATAATACCTGTTCAGCAATACAGCTATACTACTGGTAAAAATTCTACTGACTCTGCTTTAATAATAGATGCTATGGATATGTTGTATTCAAACAATGTTGATGGCTTCTGCATAGTTTCTAGTGACAGCGATTTCACAAGACTTGCTATGAGACTACGTGAGTCAGGAATGATGGTAATAGGAATGGGAGAAGAAAAAACACCTAACCCATTTATAAAGTCATGCCATCAGTTTAAATTCCTTGATATTATTGCAGATGATGACTCTCTTACAAAAGTGAAAAAAGAATCTGATAATGTGTCTTGCGAAAGAACTATATCTCAAGTTACTTCTAAGAATACAGTAGACAAAAGCATGACAAGTATACAGATAATCACAAGTGAAATACTAAATATAATAAGTGATCTTCAAGATAATGATAACGGTATAAATATTGGAGAAATTGGTCAGCGTATTATTAAAAGATATCCTGATTTTGATGTAAGAAATTATGGATATAGTAAACTTTCAAGATTTCTTAATGATATTGATTGTTTAGAAATAAAAAACACATATGTAGTTCTAAAAAATGATATAAGCGAAAAAAAGGCTCAAGGTCTTCAAATATCTAAAGCAATAAAAAATGATGTTATAGATATAATACGAAATAATAACAATAAGGCTCTTATGAGTTTAGTCC
>DPOH01000117.1 GCA_003539755.1 Clostridium sp. | reverse complement strand
TTTAAATACTTATGAGGGAAGAAGAGTTGGTTCAAGAGGAAATGAAAAAGCTGCAGAATATATAAAAGATATATTCGAAGACATGGGGCTTTCTACTTATTGTAAGAATACTTATTATGAAGAATATTATCAGGATGTATTATTAAAGGAATCAGAAGAAATGGAAGAGGGGGAAAAAACAAATAAAAGTGTGAAAAATGTTATAGGTATTTTAGAGGGAACAAATAGAGATGAAGCAGTAGTATTATCTGCTCATTTTGATACTATAGGAAGTATTAATTCACGAATAATTAAAGGGGCATTAGATAATGCTTCTGGAATAGCTGTATTAATTCGATTAGTAGAAGAAATAAAAAAATGTGGAGTATTAAGAAAAAATATCATATTTGCATGCTTTAATGGAGAAGAAACTGGACTTCAGGGAAGCAAGTATTTTGTTGAGCATATAAAAGGAAAGTATAAATATTTATATAATATAAATATTGATTGTGTGTGTGGGAGAAAGGCAGGATTGATTTCCTTAGAAAATAGCAGTGAAATATCTAAAAAGCTTACACAACGTATGCAGGTGTGCTTTAAAGAGAATAACTATAAATTTTCTAATATAGCGCATAATAGTGGGACAAGTGATCATGAAAGTTTTGAAAATGCTGGAATTCCTAATATATATATAGGTCAGGATAAAGCAAATTTATATATTCATAATTATTATGATACTCCAGAATCTATAGATTGTGATGAAATTGATAAATTATCATTATGCTTATGTGATTTTTTGATTAAAAATGATAGTATAATTTTTTAAGAGATACTTTATGTACAATATTAGAAAAGTTTTTGACTATATTTTTATTACAATATAAAGTATTATTAATATAAGATGAAATGAAGAAGAAAAAAATAGGAGAAAAGTAGATGGTTAAGTTAAATTTTGATGTTAAGAAACATACTTTAGAAAATGGATTAGAAGTAATAACTATAAATAGAGACACACAGATAGCAGCTATTAATATAGGAATTAAAGTAGGGGCATTATATGAAACAGAAAAGCAGAAGGGAATTAGTCATTTTATTGAGCATGTACTATTTAAAGGTACTCATACTAGAAATGATGAGCAGCTTAATGAAGAATTAGAAGCCTTAGGTGGAGAGTATAATGCTTATACAGATTATGATGCTACTGTGTACACTATAAATTGTCTTGCAGAAGAGTTTGAAAATGCAGTTGAATTATTAGGAGATATGATAATACATCCTGCTTTTGATAAAGATGAAATAGAAAAGGAAAGAGGGGTTATACTTTCTGAAATAAAAACAAGTAAAGATGATATTGAAGATTTTAGTTTTAAGAATGTTAACAAAATTGCATTTGAAAAAAGTGGATTAAAATATGAAGTGACGGGAATCGAAGAAAATGTATCAAGTTTTACTAAAGATGAAATAGTAGAATATTATGAGAAACATTACACACCTAAAAATTCTCTTATTACAATGGTATCTCCCTTAAGTCATGAGGATGCCATAAAGCTTGTAGAAAAAAACTTTGGAATATGGAAAGGAGAAAAGCCTGAAAATTTACCAATAATTAAGGAAGATAATAAAGAAGTAAAAAAAGTAAGTTATAAAAAAGATTTGGAACAAAGTACTATTGTTTACTTATATACTTTTAATAATTTAACTAAAGATGATGAACTTCCTCTTAGAATTTTAAATCATAGATTAGGTGAAAGTGCAAATTCTCTTTTATTTAGAGAAGTTCGTGAAAATAGAGGTCTTGCTTATGATATATATACTCATCTTGAAATAACAAATAATATAAAGACTTTATACATTTATACAGCAGTAAGTGAAGAAAATATTGAAGAAGCAGAAAATGCAATAAATGCGACATTGAAAAATATAATAGACGGTAAAATACAGATAGGTGAAAAAGATCTTAATATAATGAAAAAAGTTCATAAAACAGCAGTTATTTCAACACTTGAAGATTCTGCAGAACTTTGTAATTATATGCTTCATCAGGATTTAGAAGGTGAAGATATATATGAATTTTTAAAAGATATGGATAGATTGAATACTTTATATGTTGATAAAATAAATAAGGTAGCTAAAGAAGTATTAAAGAAGCCAACAATTCATATACTTAAGCCAGAAAGATAAAAAAGTATAAAATGCAGTAAGAAGGTGAAGGTGGATATGGCAGTAATAACTAAAATTGAAGTACAGAAGAGAAATAAAGATAGAGTAAACATATATTTAGATAATGAATATGCATTTTCAATATCAATGGAACTTGTGTATAAAGAAGGCTTAAAGTCTAAAATGGAAATTGATGTTGATAGATTAAGAGATATAGCAGATAAAGAAGGTTATCTAAAGTGTAAGAATACTGCTCTTAGAATAGTTGAGAGAAGCTTTAAAACAGAGAAAGAAATGCGAGATAAGCTTAAAGAAAAAGAATATAAAGATGATCAAATTGAAAAAACAATAGAGTTTTTAAAAGAATATAAGTTTATTAATGATGAAGCATATGTAAATGCATATGTAAATGATAAGCTTTCATCAAGAGGAAGGCAGAAAATAAAATATGATCTTATAAGAAAAGGGATTGAGCGTAATCTTATAGAAGAAAAATTATCTGATATAGATAGTGATGATGAAAAAAATACAGCACTAAATTTAGCTAAAAAGAAATATAATAGTATAAAAAAGAGTGAAAGTGATTTATATAAAATAAATGGAAAATTATACAGGTTTCTCATGTCAAAAGGATATAATTATGAACTTATTAAGGATGTAGTAAAAAGTGTAACAAATATCACAGATGAATATTTATAATATGGGTTACAATATTTATGTATTACAATATTTATGTATTACAATATTTCTGATATTCTGATATAATGTTTATATAAATGTTTAGTAGTTATTGTATATGTAGATTAATAAAATATATATGAGGTTTAATAAACGGTATTTCTGAATTAATCATTTAGGGGGACAATAATTGAAAATAAATAAAAAGTTTCTTTTTATAATTGGTTTAATATCGGGAGTGCTACAGGTTGGTATTTTGATTTTTGTATTGATATTTCCATCTGTAATAATTAATTCTATACCAATAAGCTATGATTTATGTATAGATGTTGCAGGACGCTTGATAGACTGTGTAAAAAATGATTCTGTTTCAAATGAGTATTTGAAAAAAATAGTCATTTATAATGGAATAACAGTTGAGCATGGAATCAAGTCAAATAGAGAAATAGATACTAAATCAATGGAGATTACTAGAAATGCTCAGAGTGACAGGGAAAAAGCAGAAGCCATATATAAATGGGTAGGTGCTAATGTAAAATATGATGATGAGAAAGCAGATGTAATTTTATCAAAGGATAGCAATAGCAGTGAATTCCCTGAAAGTGGAGCTATTTCTGCGTATAATACTAGATATGGTATATGCTTTGATAAAGCATGTCTTTATGTAGCAATGGCTAGAGCGGCTGGAATTAAGGTGAAGCTTATAAGTGGTGAGGCATTTGATGGTAGTAAATATGTGGGTCATGCTTGGAATGAAGTATATCTGAAAGAAGAAGATAAATGGGTAAATGTTGATACCACATTCTATGGTGCAGGCAATTACTTTGATTCGGATTTGTTTTCTGAACACAAAGCTAATACTGTAGCAGGAGAATGGTAAAAATATTGCTATTCTCCTGGCAAAATATTCCATGAAAGTATGGGCAGTTATTAGCAAAAACATTTTAAAATTAAAGTTATAAGTATCGACTATTTAACTTTGTGCAGCTTTGAAATAATGAGATTGACTGCTTTTTCGCATTCTTTATCATCTGGATCAATGGACCAAGCAAGATTAAATAGTCTAAGTGCTTTGTCAAAATGTTCTTTCATCGTGTAACAATATGCTAAATTAAAATAATATTTACTTTCTTTTTGCAGAGAAAGAGCATTGCGGAGCATATCAATAGCATCATCGAATTTTTTTAATTTTATTAAACAAACACCTATATTATAGTAAGAGCATGCTTTATTTGAATCATTAAGTATAGCCTTTTTATAATAATATATTGCTTGGGTGTAATCTTTCATATTATAAAATTTATTGCCTTCGCTAAAGTAATTCATATGATATTCCTCCATATTTATGCGGATATTTTATGGATATTATGATTGTTTCCAATTTTATTGATTACTATACATATAAAATAACCCAAATATTTAAGAGATTACAAAAATATTGTGAAATCTAATACTTGGATTTTTGGTCTATCTAAGTTGATTAGGTACAATGAAATCATAAAATTCAATAAGACAAATAATGTATTTGGAAGAAAGTAGAGTAGGTGAATAGACGAAAATGATGAATTATAAAGTTGGTGTAGATGTTGGATCAACAACAGTAAAAATAGCAGTGCTTGATGAAGAAAATAACTTGATTTATAGTAAATATCAAAGACATTTTTCTGATATTAAAAGCACAATAATAAATTTAATTACAGATTGTTTTGATGCAATGGGTAATATTATCTGCACTATAAATATAACAGGGTCTGGTGGACTATCTATATCTAAGTGGTTAAACATAAATTTTGTACAGGAAGTAATAGCTTGTTCGAAAACTGTTGAAACATTAATACCTCAAACAGATGTAGTTATTGAATTGGGTGGAGAAGATGCCAAAATCACTTACTTTAGAGGTGGAATTGAGCAGAGAATGAATGGGAGTTGTGCGGGAGGAACTGGTGCGTTCATAGATCAGATGGCATCATTATTAAATACAGATGCATCTGGTTTAAATGAATATGCAAAAGACTATAAGGTTATTTACCCTATAGCTTCAAGATGTGGAGTTTTTGCAAAAACTGATGTACAGCCATTAATAAATGAAGGGGCAAGAAGAGAAGATATTGCAGCTTCAGTTTTCCAAGCAGTTGTTAATCAGACAATTGGAGGCCTTGCCTGCGGTAAGCCAATCAAAGGAAATGTGGCGTTACTTGGAGGACCATTATTTTTCTTATCTGAGCTTAGAAGAAGATTTATAGAAACATTAAATCTAACTAAGGATGAAGTCATTATACCTGAAAATTCACAATTATTTGTAGCTATTGGAGCTGCCTTATTATCAGAAGAAGATAGTGATACTATTTCTTTAAAAGAAATAGTTGCAAAAGCTAATAATCTTTCTCAGTTAAAAGAAAAAAATGTTGATAGTTTAGAAGCATTGTTTAAAGATGAAGAAGATTATAGAGAGTTTAAAGAAAGACATGATAAAGAAGTCGTTGAAAGACAAGATCTTGCTACATATAAAGGTGATGCATATCTTGGAATAGATGCAGGTTCAACTACAACAAAAGTAGCTCTTATAAGTTCTGATGGTAAACTATTATATTCTCAATATGGAAGTAATGAAGGAAGTCCGTTAGATAAAGTTGTTAATATTATGAAGGACTTGTATTCAAAGCTACCAGAAGGAGTAGTTATAAGAAATTCAGCAGTAACAGGATATGGGGAAGCATTAATTAAGAAAGCTATACATGTAGATATAGGTGAAATTGAAACTATAGCACACTATAAAGCTGCAGATTACTTCTTACCAGGAGTAGATTTTATACTTGATATTGGTGGTCAAGATATGAAATGCTTGAAGATAAAGAATGGTGCGATAGACAGCATAATGCTTAATGAAGCATGTTCTGCTGGATGTGGATCATTTATAGAAAGTTTTGCTAAATCTCTTGATATGAAAATAGAGGATTTTGCAAAAGAAGCATTAAAATCAAAAGCTCCTGTAGATTTAGGATCAAGATGTACAGTATTCATGAACTCAAGAGTTAAGCAGTCTCAAAAAGAAGGTGCACAAGTATCTGATATTTCTGCAGGTTTATCATATTCTGTAATAAAGAATGCACTATTTAAGGTAATTAAATTAAGAGATGAGAAGGATATTGGAGAAAAAGTAATAGTTCAAGGTGGTACTTTCTATAATGAAGCAGTTTTAAGAAGTTTTGAAAAGATATCAGGAAAAAATGTAATAAGACCTGATATATGTGGACTTATGGGGGCATTTGGATGTGCTATTATTGCTAAGGAAAGATGCGAAGAAAACCATACTACAACATTACTTCCTGAAGATAAAATCACTGACTTTAATATGGAATCTTCATTTGATAGATGCGGAAAGTGCGGAAACAATTGTCTTCTTACAATAAATAAGTTCTCTACAGGAGAACAACTTATATCTGGAAACAGATGTGAAAGAGGAAGCGGTATAGAAATAAAGAAGGAAGATAAAGTTCCAAACCTATACCAATATAAATATAAAAGAACATTTGGTTATAAACCGCTAAAGAAAGAAGAAGCTAAAAGAGGGGTAATAGGAATACCTAGAGTATTAAATATGTATGAAAATTATCCTTTCTGGTTTACGTTACTTACTAAGTTAGGATTCTCAGTAAAATTATCAGGGGCTTCAAGTAAAAAAATATTTGAATTAGGATTAGATACAATTCCATCAGAATCAGCATGTTATCCAGCTAAGCTTACTCATGGGCATATTGTAAAACTTATTGATAGTGGAATAAAGAATATATTCTATCCATGTGTAGTATATGAAAAGAAAGAATATGCAGATGCGGATAATAATTATAATTGTCCTATGGTAATATCATATCCTGAAGTAATTAGAAATAATGTAGATGCATTAAAAGAAAATAATATAAACTTTATACAACCTTTTGTATCTTTAGATAATGAAAAGGAACTTGCAAAGAGAATAGTAGAAATATTTAAAGATTTTAATGTTTCATCTAAGGAAGCTAAAGAAGCAGTAGAAGCTGCTTATGCTGAAAGAGAAGCTTATAAGAATGATATTAGACAAAAAGGTGAAGAAGTTCTTGAATATTTAAGAAAGAACAACAAAAAGGGAATAGTATTAAGTGGAAGACCTTATCATATAGATCCAGAAATTAATCATGGAATTCCAGATATTATTACATCCTTTGGAATGGCTGTTCTTACAGAGGATAGTGTATCCCATTTAGCTAATCTTGAACATAAATTAAGAGTAGTTGACCAATGGGTATATCATTCAAGACTATATAGAACAGCACAATTTGTAGCAAATGAACCTTGTGTAGATATAATACAATTAAATTCATTTGGTTGTGGACTTGATTCAGTTACAACAGATCAAGTATCTGAAATACTTGCTGAAAAAGGTAAGTTATATACAGTATTAAAGATAGATGAAGGTAATAATCTTGGAGCAGCAAAAATAAGAATAAGATCTCTTAAAGCTGCTGTGGAAGAAAGAGAAAGAAATAATTATGTTCCAGTTGAGGAAAAAATAGAATACAATACACCAGTATTTACAGAGGAAATGAGAAAGAATCATACTATTATTGCTCCTCAAATGTCTCCAATTCATTTTGACCTTGTAGAAGTTGCAGCAAGAGAAGCAGGATACAATTTAGTAGTACTTCCAGCAAGTGATAAAGCTGCTGTTGAAGAAGGATTAAAATATGTTAATAATGACGCATGTTATCCATCTATTATAGTAGTAGGCCAAATGATAGAAGCATTAAAATCAGGAAAGTATGATTTAAATAATACTTCTGTAATAATCAGCCAAACTGGTGGTGGATGTAGAGCAACAAACTATATAGGATTCTTAAAACTTGCTCTTAAACAGGCTGGATTCAGTCAAATTCCAATCATTTCATTAAATGCTTTTGGTATGAATAAACAACCTGGATTTAAGATAACACCAAAGTTAATAAATAAGGGCATTATGGCACTAGTATATGGAGACTTATTTATGAGAGTTCTTTATAGAACAAGACCATATGAAAAAGTAAAGGGAAGCGCAAATGCGTTATATGAAAAATGGAATGAAAAAGTTAAAGCTTCTATAATAAATGGAAGTAGAAGAGAATTTAACAAAAATATCAGAGAAATAGTTAGAGATTTTGATAATTTACCATTACTTGATATTAAGAAGCCTAAGGTAGGTATCGTAGGTGAAATATTAGTTAAATTCCATCCTACTGCAAATAATGATATAGTAGGAATTCTTGAAAGAGAAGGTGCAGAAGCTGTAGTACCAGACTTATTAGATTTCTTCTTCTATTCAGCTTCAGATGAAGAGTTTAAGAATGAATATCTAGGAGGAAGTAAAGTAGGTAAATTTGTTGGAAATGCGGCTGTTGCTATTATGGAAACATATAGAAGTGTAATGAAGAAGGCTCTTGAAGAAAGTAATAGATTCCATAGACCAAAGCATATTAGAGAATTACAAAAAATGGCGTCTCCTGTTGTTTCTTTAGGTAATCAAACTGGTGAAGGATGGTTCTTAACTGCAGAAATGATGGAACTTATAGAAGGTGGTACACCTAATGTAGTATGCTTACAACCTTTTGCATGTCTTCCAAACCATATTACTGGAAAAGGTATGATTAAGGCTCTTAAGGAAAGATATCCAGGATCTAATATTGTAGCTATAGATTATGATCCAGGTGCATCAAATGTTAATCAGTTAAATAGAATTAAGCTTATGCTTTCAGTAGCGTTTAAGAACTTAAAGAAAGAAGAAGCAGGAATAAATTATAAAGAAGCTGAAGTTGCTATTGGAAAAGAAGAAAAGAAGAAAAAGGAAGAAAAAGTATATTTCTTGGGTAACTAAATATAAATAATAAAAATAAAGCTGTGCTTTAAGTAGCACGGCTTTATTTTTGCAAATTTTTGGGTTTTTATTGTTAAATCCATATGTAATACAAAAATATGATTTAATTATAAATAATATTATAATTTTAATAATTATGTTATAATATTTAATTGAAGCCGTTTAAACCTATACAATTATTAAAACAACCTATTTAAATGGTGATTTTTATTATGGCAGTATTTGAGAATATTAGAGAAAGTGGAGGAATTGATGAAAACAAAAAAGAAAGAAAAAAGACATAAAGCAAAGGGAAAGAAAGAAAAAAAGAAGAAGAAGTTTAAACCTGTAAGATATATAGGTTATTTATTGTACATAGCTATTTTTCTAGGAATAACAACACCTTTGGTTTTATTTTTTGGACCTTATGAAAATACTAGAAAAGCATTTTTACAGACACTATTGGCAACGAGGCATGCTTACTTACTTACAGATAACTTTTCACAGGAAACTATAAATGAATTACTTGGCATTGAAAATACTGTGACAGCAGTGGCAAGTGAACCTGAAGAAAAACTTGATACAGACAAAATAGACATAAAATATAATAGTAGTACAGAAATTTCTAGATATAATGTACGTACTGATAAATATGATGCATACATACTTGAAATAAAAAATCCATTGAGTATAAAAGTTGCTATGACTAAGTATTTAGGCAAATTAGGACAAAAGACAAGTGAAATGGCTGAAGAACACAATGCAGTTGCAGCAATAAATGGAGGAGCATTTATAGATCAATCAAGTGATGGGACTGTTTATGCAGGAACTGGAGCAGAACCAGGAGGATTTGTAATTTCAGAAGGCAGAGTAATTTACCCTACATCTAATGTTGATAGAGATAAGGTTGAAAATGTTGTTGCCTTTACTAAGGAAGGAAAGCTTATTGTAGGAGACCATTCATTGAAGGAATTGCAGGCGTTGAATGTAAAAGAGGCAATGTGTTTTAGAAAACCTAATATAATTATAAATGGTAAAAGACAAGTTAAGGACAAAATGTCAGAAGGTTTTAATCCAAGAACAGCTGTAGGTCAGAAAGCTGATGGGACAGTGATATTCTTAGTTATAGATGGTAGAAAGATAAATAAGGTAGGAGCTACACTATACGATGTTCAAGAAATTATGATGGACAGAGGAGCTATAAACGCTGGAGCATTGGATGGAGGATATTCTTCAACTATGTATTATAAGGGAGAGGTAATTAATTCTCCAAATGCATGGAATGGTGAACGTAGTGTTGCTACAGCTTTTTATGTTGAGTAATATTGAAATTAATATATGAAAAAGATAAATTAAAATTGCCATTTTAAAAGAATACGAAAGAAAGGATTAATTATTAATGAAAACTTTTATAAGGATAATCGTATGTACATTAGTTGCAATAATTATTCAGCAGGGTATATTTATGTATGTAGAAAATGTATATCTTGATACTAATGCTGAGATCACTGTAGAAAAAGTTGATGAAAATATAGAAGAAGAAACTATAAAAAAAGAAGAAATTCAGTTAAGTGCTAATGTAGGAGATGTTAGTTTATCAAATGATGGTAGATATGTTGCTTATCTACAGGATGATAAGTTAAAGGTTTTAGATAGTAATGATGGAACAGAAAAGGAAGTTACAACAAAAAGCAATGAAACAATAGCATATTATGAATGGCTTACAAATGAAGATAATATGATAATAATAAAGAAGGTTAAAAGTGGACGAGGTTCATACTTTGAGCCAATAACATATTATGCTAAAAAGAATGAAACAAGAAGTCTTACTGACTTTGATATATCTGAAATAAAAATAAATATAACTAATGATGAGGAAAAAGTGGAAAACGTAATTTTCTCAACAGCAACAAGTAGTTTATATATTAAGATTAAAAAACCTTCAGGAAAGAGTGATTTATATTATTTAAATATAATGAATCAGCTTGAGTTGGTAAGAAAGAATAAGGATATAGGAGATATAATAGTACCACCAACGACAACAAAATGTGTAATGGAAATGGGTAATTATGCAACTATATTAAATAGTACTGATAATATACAAATACCTAATGTAAGTATAACTAGAATATTAGGTACTGATATAAATGATAATGTATATTTTGGTGAAGAAGTAGATGAAAAGATTACAAAGATTTATTATTGCGTATTAAATGATCCAAAGAGTCAGTGGAATAACTTGACTCTGTCTAAACCTGTTAATAAAGAAGATATTTCTATAGATTATACAGGAAGAATATTTGTAAATGATTCTGAAAGCAAGATAGTAAATGAACTTATTAGTGGACAATCAGTTAAGTATGAAGGTGATTATGTACAAATCTATTCAAAGGGAGTAATCTCAAGAGTAGGAAATAAATTATTAAAAAATGAAATAAAAGATACTAGATTGATTAAAAATTAGCAAATCATAATTTGAATAAATACTTTATTAGTTGTACATCATACTAATGAGGTGTTGAATATGGATAATAATAAAAGCAGAATGAAGGAAAGACCAAGATCAAATGCAGAACGAAGAAAGATGGATCCTAAAGGTAACAATGATTTAGGAATAATTGATGGAAAGAAGATTGGGGCTCCACCACATAAAGAAAAAGATTATCTATAATATTATTTTCTTAATATGCAAAATTCGATTATGAGGTGATAGTAATGGGAAACAAAATGAAAGGTAAAAATATAGATAAAAAGAAGGGCATACATCATAATCCACAAGCTGAAAGCGTAAAAGCTGTATTTGGAGAACCAAAAGCAAAAGATGATGAATTTGTACCTCATACTTTTGATTAAAAAAGAAAAAAGCAGATGGTATTTAGATAATATACTATCTGTTTTTTTGATTATTTTGTAAAAGTAGACCTAATTAGATTTTAGTATTATAATTATTATGTTATATTATTTAATAAATTATAGATAAATAGGAGTAGAAAAAATGAATTTACAATTGACAGTTTATGAACTAGGAGCTTTATTGAAAAGAATAGAAGAAAAATGTAAATTAGAAATACTTATTAAATCAAACCTCAGTGGCGGATGGATGACTATTACAGGTCCTGTGGATAATGCTAAGATTACAAGGGAATCAATAACAAAATGTGGAGGAAATAAGGATAATATAATAGATATTATTATTGAAAAAGATGGTGAAGGAAGTATTCCATTAAAAATTACAGGAGCAAGTAATAAAAAGTTTGATGTAAATATTGCACCTGCAAAATATAGAGAGTTATCACCTAATAATTTATCTTTAAATATAGTTAAAGCAAATGATGATATAACAAAGTTAAGAATTGATGAAAATATTATTTTTACAATTAAGGAGAATGTTAAAAATATTGAAAAATTAATTTAGTATAAAAGCATCATCTCAATAAGATGCTTTTATACCTTTTTTTGTAAAGATTTTAGAAATGTTGAATATACTACTATAGTTAATTAACTATAGTAGTATATAAAATTAATAAAGTTATGAGAAGGTATACAAATGAAGATAAGAAAAGATGTAATAAACCTGGCAGTGCCTATTATGATTGAACAAACTTTTGTAATGCTTCTTGGTATGTGCAATACTATGATGGCAGGCCATATAGGAGAAGAAGCTGTATCAGCAATAGGAATGGTTGATTCTGTAAACAATATGTTCATATCGTTCTTTGCAGCGTTATCTGTAGGAGCTACAGTTGTTGTAGCACAACAAATTGGACAAGATAATTATAAAAAAGCAAATGAAACAGCAAAACAAGCTATAGTATCGGGGCTCTTGGTTTCGACATTAATTACTTTGATACTGTGGATATTAAGAATACAGTTTATAAATGTTTTGTATGGAGGAGCTGAAGAACTAGTAAAAATTGATGCTAAATTATATTTTGAATTTACACTTATTACATATCCGTTTATTGCAATTGAGCAGATAGCAAATGGAATCTTAAGAGGATGTGGAGACACGAAAACACCAATGAAGATAAGTATATTTATGAATGTAATAAACATAATTCTTGGATACATACTTATATTTGGAATTGATGCTATTGGTGTTCCATCCTTTGGAATTGAAGGGGCTGCATTAGCTATTGCATGTGCAAGATTTGCTGGAACAATAGTTATTATGTATATTTTATTTAAAGGTGATAAGGTAATAAAAATAGAAAATATTCATAAATTTAAATTTGATATGAATATACAGTTTAATATATTTAATATAGGTATTCCAGCAGGAATGGAGCAAGTTATATTCAATGCGGGAAAACTTATAGTTCAGATGTTTATTGTAACTATGGGAACTGCATCTATTGCTGCAAATGCTATTGGAATGTCTATATCTCAGATAATAAATGTTGCAGGAAATGCATTATGTCTTGCAGCTACAACTTTGGTTGGGCAGTATGTGGGAAAAGATGATATTAAAGGTGCAAAGGAAACATTAATATATTTAGTAAAGACTGGAACAACACTTTTGGTTTTAGCTGGTATTATATTTATGCCAATAGCACCTATGGTTTCAGGGTTATATACAGATTCGTCTGAAGTAATTAAAATTTCAACAAGATTAATTCGTTCTAATAATATTGCTCTTATTGCCTGGGGAATGTCATTTATAATGTCAGCAGGACTTAAAGGGGCTGGAGATACAAGATATACTATGGTTACATCTTTTATAGGAATGTGGCTATTTAGAATAGTGTTTGGATATATTTTGGGTATTAAATTAAATCTTGGGGTCTTTGGAGTATGGGTTGCTATGTATATGGATTGGATTGTAAGAGGAGCAATGTATTGTATAAGAATACGAGGAGATAAGTGGATAGCACATAGAGTAAAAGGTTAATTAGCCAAGCAATTAGAAAAAGCTTCATAAATTCAATGAAGCTTTTTTCTTTTACATAGAATATTTTAATAAATACAAATGTATACATAATAGAAAGGATAGTTTTTATATAATTTACTATATACATCAAAAAATGAAGAGATAAGAAAATATAAAGGGGATCGAGAAATGCTATGAACACTAAATATGAGTTGCTGTACGGGAATACAAATAAGGTACTAAAAATTAATGCTCAGAAGGGAGAGTGTTATATAGTTGAAGCAGGAGCTATGGTTGCTATGAGTAATGTTTTTAAAATAAAATCGAAAACTGGAGGGCTCGGAAAAACCATAGGAAGGTTGTTTTCAGGAGAAAGCTTATTTGTTCAGAGATTTATTGCAGAAAGTCAGGGAGAATTATTGCTTGCACCTGAATATTTAGGCGATATAGAAATAATAGACATGGATGGAACTAAGACTTATAGGCTTGGAAAATCAAGTTTTTTAGCTTCTACTTCTGAAATAGAAATAAATACAAAATCTGGAGGTATAAATGGTTTACTATCTGGTGAAGGTCTTATTCAAATGGAGGCAAGTGGTGAAGGAACTCTGTTTATAAGTGCTTATGGAGCTATACACAAAAAATTTCTTTCAATTGATGAAGAATATATAGTTGATACGAATCATTTAGTTTTATGGGATAGCAGAATGAATTATACTATAGAAACAGCCTCTGGATTATTTACGTCTATAACAGGAGGAGAAGGCATAGTATGTAAGTTTAAAGGACCTGGTGAAGTGTGGATACAAACTAGAAATCCAATAGGCATGGTTCAAAATAAACAAAATCAATGATTATATTAGTTAAAGAATTATTTTATCGTATTTATTAGTTATATATAAATACGATATTTTTACTTTCATGCCAGGTTGGTTAGAAAAATAATAGTATTTGCTGCATTAATAATTTATTCAAATTTTTCTTATATTTAATACTTTCTATATAGTAATTATAATATTTAAAATACAAGTATGTATTTTCAGTAAAGTGAGAAAAATAATATTAAACCAAAAGAAACAGGTGAAATAAATGAGAATAAGACTTGGTTATGTAGCCATATCTATGAGACTTGGTAAGAAAGTAACTGGTTCAAGTACTTTGACATATGCAAATTACAGTAAATTGAATACACCAGAAAAAAAAGCTGAAAAATTAAAATCAGTAGCATTATCAAATTTAACGGATTTAGGAAAAATTCTAGAGTATAATAA
>DPOH01000348.1 GCA_003539755.1 Clostridium sp. | reverse complement strand
CCCTAATGCTACAAGCTACGATAAAGCAGAATCAATAATGCATGCTAATTTATGTTCGTATGTTAAGGGAGTTCTTGAAGAAGTATCAAAGAAGGAATATGAAGGTGTAATATTAACAAACTGCTGTGATAGTACAAGAAGACTTTATGATACGTTAAAGGCTAATTTCCCTAATATGTTTGTTTATATGCTTGAATTACCTAGAAAGGTAAATGAAGATGCAGTTGCTCTTTATGAAGAATCAATTATGAATATGATAGCTGCATATGAAGAATTTAAACAATGCAAATTTGATAAAGAAAAATTAAAAGAAGTTGTATTAAGCAAGCAAGCAGAAGAGAAGAAATCCAATGGTGGAATTAATATTGGAATCATGGGAGCAAGATGCAACGATGAAATAGTAAAACTAGTAGAAAACAGTAATGGTAATGTTGTATTTAATATTACATGTACTGGTGACGAAAGAGTTTACGATGATATTAATGACGACAATTTTTCTGTAAATAAATATACTGAATGTTTATTAAACAAACTTCCTTGTGTAAGAATGGAAGATGTAGATAAAAGAAGTGAATATATAGAAAAGATGAGAGATCAAGTTCAAGGTATAATTTATCATACAGTTAAGTTCTGTGATATTTATTCATATGAATATGCTTTCTTAAAGGAAGATATAGGTATTCCACTTCTAAAGGTTGAAACAGATTATACTAAGCAATGTGCAGGACAAATAAAAACAAGAGTTGAAGCTTTTATAGAGTCACTTTCTGTAATGAATAGCGGAAAAGCTAAAAATAAATCAGCATCTCTAACATTAGATGGAGATAAGGATAATGAAGTATGTAGAGCATGCTATGATCAAGATGGTAAGGCTGATGAAGAATATAGAAAGAGAGTTCAAGGTCTTAAGGATGATTTAGAAAATGAAAGTAAAAGCGGCATAAAGGATGGTAAAGTAAAAATGAGTAATGGAAAAGTATATGTTTTAGGTGTTGATAGTGGTTCGACTTCAACTAATGCAGTAATCATGGATGGAGACAGAAATATTGTAGTATCGCATGTAGTTAGAACAGGAGCTAAGAGTAAGGAAAGTGCTAGAAAAGTATTAGATGAAGTATTAGAAAAAGCTAATCTTAAAAGAGAAGATTTATCTTTAATTATATCTACTGGATATGGAAGAGTTAGTATAGATTATGCTGATAAAGGTGTAACAGAAATAAGCTGTCACGGAAGAGGGGCACATTACTTAAATCCTGAAATTCGTACAATAGTAGATATCGGTGGACAGGATAGTAAGGTAATAAAATTAAATGATAAGGGTGAAGTAACAGACTTTGCTATGAATGATAAATGTGCTGCAGGAACTGGACGTTTCCTTGAAATGATGGCAAGAACATTAGAAATAAATATAAAGGATATGGGACCAGAAGCATTAAAGTGGAAAGAAGACATAAGCATAAGCAGTATGTGTTCAGTATTTGCTGAATCTGAAGTAATATCATTAATTGCAGAAAATAAAGAAAAATGTGATATTATCCATGCATTATGTGCATCTATAGCAAGTAAAACAAATTCATTACTTAATAGAGTTGGTAAGGAAAGCAAATTCATGATGACAGGTGGAGTTGCACAAAACGTTGGTGTAGTAAAAGCTATTGAAGAAAAAATAGGTGAAGAATTATTCATATCTAAAGAACCAGAAATAGTTGGAGCTATAGGAGCTGCATTATACGCATTAGATGAATTACAACAATAAGACATTGATTTTTAACAATTAATAAACTAAATTTTTATTTATTATGCTGTGATTTTTGGATATAATATAACTACTAATTTATTAAAAGGATGAAAATAGTTATGGAAGAAAATTTAAATATTAAAGGTCTGGACGGACAAGAAATATGGCAGAAGATATATGGGAAAGAGCTTAACAGCAAAAAGAATGTTCTAGAATATATCGAAATGACTAGAGTATTAAAGAAAGATCCAGATATTTTTCAAATTGAAAGCACTTATAATTTTATTTATAAAAAGATTGATGAAATGGCAGATAAGATAAAGCCTAATACTATAATGTATCTTAAAAATGCATTAAAATCACAGCTTGGAAAATATGTTTTTGATAAAGATCCAAAGATCGAAAACAATTTTATTAAGTTTTTTAAAGAAGCATATCCAGAAGGACATAGAAGAAAAGATTTTACTTGGGTTCTTATGGATTTAAATAGAATTGCATTAGAACAGATATGGACTACATTAACATATATTAATAGAGAATGCATTACAAATAATCTTATTTTAACTGCTGATGATAAAAAAGATATAGTAGATGTTGCTAAAAAACTTGTTGATTCACAGAATAAAAAATATATTAATAATTTGAAAAGTTTAGATAAACTTAATAAAATATTAAGTATTAAAATAGTTGAAAATAAAAATAAATTTATTTTAAGTAAAATATAAAATTATATATATTTAATTATTAACAACAAAGTATTTATATTTAGATATAAGTATTTTGTTGTTTTTTAATAAAGTATTTATATCTAAATATAAGTATTTTTGTTGCCTTTTTAACAAAGCATTTATGCTTAAATATAAGCATTTTGTTATTTTTCGACAAAAAATAATTTCTTTGAATCGTGGAAAACGTTTTAAAAGGACGTTTTTTATAATAAAATTTAAAAAATAAGAGGCTTGTTTGATAAAAAATTATTGACATATGATAAAAAAATGTTAATATATAAATATAGTCATTAAACGATTGCATCTTGTGTAAACGGTTTGGAACAATATTAGATATATTGAACACGTAAACAAAATATGATTAATATTTATTGTGATTTTTGTGAAATTATAATCTATGTAAAGGATTTGAATAATCTTATTGATTTTGCACACGTGAACAAAGAAATTATTTTATCTAAATATTTAATTAAATAAAGTACTATAAATATTTATTATATTTATGTACATGTGTTCTACAGGTATTAATTACTTTACTACTATTTATATACTAAAAAAGATGCACTTAGATGTGACAAAGAAAGGAGTTTTTTTATGAAATTTAGTAAACGATTAAAAGCAATAGTCGCAGCTGCAGTAGTATCAGTGAATATGTTTTCATTAGTAGGATGTGGGTCATCTACGCAAGATGGAAAACATCAAAGAATTATCAGAATAGCTCTTTCGCAGAATGAAGATCATCCACAGTACAAAGCTTTAAAAGAATTTGAAAAATATGTGGAAGACAGAACAGATGGAAAGTTTGATGTTCAGATTTATCCAAATGAACTTTTAGGGGCTACAGTACAGTCGCT
The DNA here is from genome assembly GCA_003539755.1 of Clostridium sp. Taxonomy (GTDB): domain Bacteria; phylum Bacillota; class Clostridia; order Clostridiales; family Clostridiaceae; genus Clostridium. Next base: position 2,766 of record DPOH01000348.1, on the reverse strand, counting down.
TGAGCTTACACAAACTGGTGCTGTAGATTTATCTGTAATTGGAATAGGTGTATTAGAAGCATTTAATAGTGCTTATACAGTATTTAATTTACCTTACTTAATGGATAATGTTGAACATTATCATGCAGTAATGGAGGATAATGAAATAATGGAACCAGTTTATGAATCTACAAAAGATAGTGGATTTGTGGGACTTACATGGTTTGATGCTGGTGTAAGAAATATGTATACAACAAAGAAACCAATAAATACACCAGATGATTTAGTAGGTTTAAAAATTAGAGTTCAGCCAAGCCCAACAAATGTAAAAATGCTTGAAGCATTTAACGCATCAGCAACACCTATGTCATTCGGTGAAGTTTATACAGGACTTCAACAAGGTGTTATAGATGGTGCTGAGAACAATGAACTTGCATTAATTAATAATAAACATGGTGAAGTTGCTAAGTATTACTCTTATACAATGCATTTAATGCAACCAGATATTTTAGTAGTAAGTACAAGTTTATTAGATAGCCTTACTCCAGAAGAACAACAAATATTTAGAGAAGCTGCAGATCATGCTAGTGTTTATGAAGAAAAACTTTGGAGTGATGCTGCTGAAGCTTGTAAAAAGCAAGCTGAGGAAGAAATGGGAGTCCAATTTATATATCCAGATACAAAACCTTTCCAAGAAAAAATGCAAAGTTTATATACTGAATATAGAAAAGATCCTAATATAGATGCTATGTATACAAAAATCCGTGAAAAAGGTGATGAAATAGCAGCTGAATCTAACAGTACTAGCAGTGATTCGAATAAATAGGAGGGTGAAAGATGAAAGCTTTAAGAAATGTATTAGATAAATTTATGGAAGTAGTTTGTTGTTTTTTATTAGTTCTTATGACACTTACAGCTACTTGGCAGGTTGTTTCAAGATATATATTTAATAAACCTAGCACATGGAGCGAATCTGTTACTCTTATAGCATTTGTATGGATGGCATTATTTGCATCAGCATATGTTTTCGGAAAAAAGGAACATATGCAAATGACATTTGTATTTGATAAATTTAGTGATGCAAATAAAAATAGAATTAGAATTATTACAGAAGTTATTGTGTTTATATTCGCTGCATTTGTACTAGTTGTTGGAGGATTTAAGATTTCAATGCTTGAAATGGGGCAAACAGAAGCTGCTTTAGGAATTCCTGTAGGATGCATTTATTTAGCATTACCTTTATCAGGTGTATTCACATGTATATATAATATATTAAATTTATCAGATCTAATAGCAGAAAGTAAAGAAGAAGGAATAAATAACAATAATTCAAAAAAAGTAGCTTAGGTTTTAGATATATTAAGGAGGAAATAATAATATGGGTATGTTAGCATTACAAACTGGATTAATATTATTAGTAGTATTCATAGTACTATTACTAATGGGTGTACCAATAGCAGTAACAATTGCATTATCATCGGTTGCAGGTATATTAGCGGTATTATCACCTACAATAGCAGTATTCACAGCGTCTCAACGTATATTTACAGGTATTAATCAATTCTCTTTACTTGCAATACCATTCTTTGTACTTGCAGGTAATATAATGAATAGTGGTGGTATAGCAATTAGACTTGTTAATATTGCAAGACTTATAGCAGGAAGACTTCCTGGATCATTAGCACATACAAATGTTGTTGGTAATATGTTATTTGGTTCAATTTCAGGATCAGGGGTTGCAGCTTGTGCAGCTATAGGTGGTACAATGAATCCTTTAGAAGTTGAAGCTGGTTATGATAGAGATTATAGTGCAGCAGTAAATATTGCATCTGCACCTACAGGATTATTAATTCCACCTAGTAACTGTCTTATTACTTATTCATTAGTTAGTGGTGGTACTTCAGTTGCAGCATTATTTATGGCAGGTTACCTTCCAGGTATTGCTTGGGGTATTGGAGTTATGGTTGTTGCATTTATCTTAGCTAAAAAGAATAATTATCCAGTAGTTAGAGATAAGATTACTTTTGCTAAAGCAGCTAAGGTTATATGGGATGCAGTTCCAAGTTTAACATTAATTATAATTGTAATTGGTGGTATTTTAATTGGTGCATTTACAGCTACAGAAGGTGCTGCAATAGCAGTATGTTACGCATTTATCTTAGCTTTCTTCTTCTATAGAACATTAAAAGCTAAAGATATAGTTCCAATATTACTTGAAACTGTAAAAATGACTGGTATAATAATTTTCTTAATTGGTGTTTCTTCAATAATGTCATGGGGATTAGCATTTACTAACATTCCAACATATATTAGTGAAGCTATTATAAATCTTTCATCAAATAAAGTATTAATATTCTTATTAATGAATGCAATGCTATTAGTAGTAGGTACTTTCATGGATTTAACTCCAGCAGTATTAATATTTACACCAATATTACTTCCAATAGCTCAAAACTTTGGAATGAGTACAATTCAATTTGGTATTATGATAGTATTTAATCTTTGTATTGGTACATTAACACCACCAGTTGGTAACACACTATTCGTTGGATGTAGAGTAGGTAATACTAAAATAGAAAATGTTGTAAAGCATTTATTACCTTTCTATGTTTCAATTATAGTAGTATTATTACTTGTTACATTCATACCAGCATTGAGTATGTATATTCCAACTGCATTAGGACTAGTAAAGTAAATTAATAACTAAAAAATAAGAGTCTATTCTTGTACTTCTTAGAATAGACTCTTAAAAATTATAAATAATTTTTAAGATAATAAGGCGGGGAT
>DPOH01000347.1:6055-10433 GCA_003539755.1 Clostridium sp. | reverse complement strand
GCTCCATACTTCGCCAACATATTATTACTTACTATAATAATAAAAGTAACTGCTAACTGAGTTATAAATGTTGATATTCCAAATATAATAATTGTTTTTACAATATTAAAATCTAATTTTAGCAACCTTATATTAAATTTTATATTTTTAAATTTCCTTAAATAATTTATACACATCATACATGATATAAATTCACCTATAACTGTTGCAATTGCTGCTCCTTTTACTCCCATATGAAAATAAAAAATAAACACTGGATCTAATAATAAATTTATTATTGTCCCTGCAAGTAATGCACCCATTCCATATTGAGGATTTCCATCTGCTCTTATAATTGAATTTAAACCACACATGATTACTGTAAACGGAACTGATATTAATGTAATCTTCATATAATCTAAAGCATATACAATAGTAGTACTTGTTGCACCAAAACCCCAAAGCAATTGTTCTAGAAATATATAACCTATAACTAAAAATATTATTCCTGTAGATATAAGCATTGTGATAGCATTACCTACACCTTTAGCTCCATCTTTTGTATTTCCTTCACCAAGCTTTATACTGTAAAAAGCTGCAGCTCCATCTCCAAATAATAATGCTACTCCTTGAGCCAACACTACAAATGGAAATGCAATATTTGTGGCTGCATTTCCAATGTATCCAACTCCCTGACCTATGAATATTTGATCTACAAAATTATAGAGTGCACTTACTACCATAGCAATTACACATGGTATTGCAAATTTTAAAACAAGTTTATCAATTTTTGAATTCTCCATTAAATTTTTATTTATACTTACATTTTCGCTCATAAAATACTCCTTTCAAACTTCTTACTTGAAAGGATATAGCATCCAGTTACTGGAGAGTCAAGCTAATTATAAATTCATAACATCAACTTCGTGTATTACTCAACTTATACAAAAATTCTAACTTGTTTTGCAATTTACTATTTTTATTTCATCTTATTTTATTGGAAGAAGTAATTCTGTAATATAGTAATCCGGATTACAAGTGCTCATTATGTCTCTTATATAATTATCTATTGCTGGTCCACATATTTCATATTTATTTTCTGTTGCATAACTATACATTTTCTTATACAAATGTATTAATTCATTATAATTTCCATAATGAACTGTAGAAATAGCTTTAAATCCTCCAAACTTTCTAACTAAGCCATCAATTTCCTTTGTTTCTGATACTGGAACACACACCTCAATATCATAATATTTTTTATTTTCATCATTAAATTTAATACAATTATCATAATATAACGCCATTACATTTTTTGTTGTATGAAAATTATTCTTTTCTATAAGAGACATTAGTTTACAATATCTAACCGTAAATTCTTCAGGATTTACAGCTCCTTTTTCTCTAAAATATGCTACATACATTTCAGGAATATATTTAATTTGAATCTCTGTATCTTCCTCCCCCTTATCTCCATTAACTTCTTTTAATACGAATTTTAATTTATCTTTCAATCTTAATAAATCATTTATCTTATCATCTATTTCTTTATATTTTTTTTCAATTTTTCTTTCGTTATATTCTAAATCTTTTCTTTCTAGAAGATGACTTATTTCCTTTAATGAAAAACCAGCTTCTTTAAACTGTTTTATTGCAAGAATTAATACTAGTTGATCATTTGAATAATATCTATATTTACTATATTCATCTATTTTATTAGGCTTCAATAGATTTATCTCATCATAATATCGCAAAGTCTTTATAGGTATGTTACATAACTTCGATATTTCACCTATCATATATAATTTATTATTCTCATTCTTCATGATTATCAACTCCAAATGTTCTTTTGTATATTTTACCATATATTAGATATATATTTATAAAATAAAAACACCAGACTTCTTAATATACAGTCTGGTGCTCAATCTATAAAATTTATTTTTTCCTCTTCTTTTTAAATATCTTATTAATATTTTCAAAGCAATTAATAAAATTTACATATTCATCTGCATTTTTTATGGACTCTCTAAATACATTATCTCTAAAATTACATTTAGGTGCAGAATATACATCGTTTCCATTTAATGAAATAATAAAATTATATTCATTATCTTTTCCTTCAATTTTCAATAACTCATTTTTCTTTAATTGAATAACCATATTTAAAACGTTAACCTTCTTATTTTCTATGGTCATCTCTTTTTGTTCTGCTTTTAAAACATTACCTATCTTAGTCCTTGTAACATAGTGATCTATATCCTTTATAATTTGTGAATGATACTTAGCAAAATCCACCTTCTATCCCTCCATCCATAACATATCTATAAAATGTAGATTTATATCTTTGTATAGATATATTCTATTGAATAGGTTTCTATTACTTTAAAATAAATAAAAAATGCATTAACACGAAATAGTGCTAATGCATCTTCTATTATATTGCTTTACTAGGTTAAAAATTTTATTTAGGGTGTTATATTTTAAATTGTTTTCTAATTTTGAAATTATATTTCTAAGAACATTTTCATATCATCTTCAACATTAGTGATTCCACCAATACCGAAGTTTTCAACTAACACTTTAGCAACGTTTGGTGAAAGGAATGCTGGAAGTGTTGGTCCTAAGTGTATGTTCTTAACTCCAAGATATAATAATGATAATAATACTATTACAGCTTTTTGTTCATACCATGCAATGTTAAATGCGATTGGTAATTCATTAATATCTTCTAATTCAAATACTTCTTTTAATTTTAATGCGATTAATGCTAATGAGTATGAGTCATTACATTGTCCTGCATCAAGAACTCTTGGAATTCCACCGATATCTCCTAAGTCTAATTTGTTGTATTTGTACTTAGCGCATCCTGCAGTTAATATTACAGTATCCTTTGGAAGTGCCTTAGCAAAATCAGTATAGTAGTTTCTTGATTTAGCTCTTCCGTCACATCCTGCCATTACGAAGAATTTCTTTATAGCTCCAGATTTAATTGCATCTACAACTTTATCAGCTAAAGCAAATACTTGAGCATGAGCAAATCCACCAGTTATTTCTCCAGTTTCGATTTCTGTTGGTGCTTTACATTTCTTAGCCATTTCGATTACTTCAGAGAAATCTTTATGTCCATTTTCATCTCTTTCTATATGTTTGCATCCTGGATATCCTGCTGCACCAGTTGTAAACATTCTTTCTAAGTAAGTTTCTTTCTTAGTTGGAGGTACTATACAGTTAGTAGTCATAATGATTGGTCCATTGAAGCTTTCGAATTCTTCTTTTTGCTTCCACCAAGCATTTCCGTAGTTACCTACTAAGTGTGAATATTTCTTTAATTTTGGATAGTAGTGAGCTGGTAACATTTCTGAGTGAGTATAAACGTCAATACCAGTTCCTTCAGTTTGTTCTAATAGTTGTTCTAAGTCTCTTAAATCATGTCCTGAGATTAAGATTCCTGGGTTCTTACCTACTCCAATATTTACTTTAGTAACTTCTGGATTTCCGTAAGATTCTGTATTAGCTTTATCTAATAATGCCATACCATCTACTCCAACTTTACCTGTTTCTAAAGTTAAAGCAACTAAATCATCAACACTTAGGCTATCATCTAAAAGTTTAGCTAAAGTACTTTGCATAAATGCACTTATAGCTTCATCATCATAGTTTAATTCATTTGCATGCTTAAGGTAAGCTGACATACCTTTTAATCCGTATGTAATAAGTTCTCTTAAGCTTCTTATATCTTCATCTTTAGTAGCTAAAACACCAACTACATCTGATTTAGATTTAGCATCTAAAGCTTCTCTTGTTATTTCTACTTCTTTGTTTGATGAGAAAGCATTCTTAATCTTATCTAAGAATCCCATTTTTTCATCAATTTCATTATTTGAAGTAGCATTCCATAATGCAGCGTCTGATAAGTTTTCTTTGTTTGATAATTGAGCCATTAATTCGTTCTTCATTGCTATAGTTTCTTTAACTCTTGCATAGAAAACTTCATCATCAAAGTTTGCATTTGTGATTGTAGTAAACATATTTATAGTAATGTAGTGATTAACATGAGCAGGAACAGTTTTTCCTTCAGCTCTTAATCTTGTTGTAACTTCTGAAATTCCTTTTGTTACGTATATTAATAAATCTTGCATTCTAGCTAAATCTGGGCTTTTTCCACAAACCCCAAATTGAGTACAACCTTTGCATCCAGCTGTTTCTTGGCATTGGTAACAAAACATTTTATTTTCCATTAAAAATACCTCCATAATATATAACTTAATCTGTAATAATGTCTTAGTGTGTTTAATAATATTTTTTCTTTGCTGATCACTTTATTAACTCTCACGTATCAGCCATGAGTACATTTTATTATTAAATAAAAAAATAGTATGTAACATATGTTACATAC
>DPOH01000347.1:0-5991 GCA_003539755.1 Clostridium sp. | reverse complement strand
ATGTAACATATGTTACATACTAAAAATATTTTCTTAATTATTCGACAAATTTTATAGATAAAGTTCCATCTGCATTCTTTACATATTGGAAATTAGAATTAATCTTATTTACAAATGCTTCAATCCATAAATCTCTTAAATTATAGAATTGTTCAACATTTACGCCTTCTCTTTCCCATATGTCTTTATGTACACATATTGTTTTTCTCCATGTAGTGCATTCTTCATTTGCATCAATAACTTCATCTACTCTATCACATGGCATACCATCTAATATATAATCATTTATCTTCATATATATTTCTTTTGCACTATTTATTTGTCCAGAAGTTTCTATTACTTCCTTAGCAGCCTTTATTCCTTGTTCTATATAAATATTTTCTATTTTAGTTATATTTTCTAGATTTTCTGAAAGTATAACTTTTGTCCATGCAGCCATTCTTCCTTCAGCATTATTTATAGCATTTTGAAGCCATCCATGAATATTTCCTTGATCTATTAATTCTTCTAAAGGCTTTTCTGGAAGCATTGGTTCATATCTAGTTTCAATTTCAGATTGTATCTTTTGTACATCTAATCCTAAATCTTTAGCTAGATTTATCATTTCTTTTTCAAGACCTTCAAACCATAATATTTTATTAAATAACCAATAATGTATTTTTCCTAAAAATAAACTCATTGTCTTATCTCCTATCGTTAAATTATATTTATAAATTTTCAACTATTAATTTTAATATTAGTTTTACTTTTATATACAGAATTTATTATATATAAATATGAAAAAATATCTGTAACATACGTTACAAATATTTAATCTATAAGTTCTTCTTCTAAGGCCTCTACATCACATACAGTTATTGTATTTTTATCAAAATCAATAATTCCCTCATCTCTAAGCTTCATTAATTCCCTTGATAAAGATGGCCTTGGAATACCAATATATGATGAAATCTGTTCTTTGCTTGATTTAAGCACTATTTTATCACTTTTTTGCAGATTCATCTGATCTAAAATAAAATTAACTACCTTTTGTTTTACTGTTTTAAATGATATATTTTTTATTTTATTATTTAAAACAAAGATTTTATCACTTAATAATGAAATAAAATTTTTTAATATAGTATCTTCAATAACGAATAGTTTTAATATCTCTTCTTTTTTTATAAATGCTACACTTGCTTTATTCATGGCTATAATTGTGGCTGGATAATTATTTCTTTTTGAAAAAATAATAGCCTCTCCAAAAACTTCACCAGATGTCATTCTTTTTAAAACAATATACTTTCCTGATGCATATATCCTTTGAATTTCTACAATACCATTAAGTACTAATCCCAAACTATCACATTCTTCATCTTCCACTGCAATTATTTCATCTTTATCATATGTTTTAACTGTATATTTAACTTTAGATATTATATTACTTATCTGTTCATTACTGAGATGACTAAATAATTCATTTTTTTTCATCTGCTCAATTATATTACTTTTTTCATACATATCAGTATCATTCCTTATCTTTTCCAAACACCTTTTCTTTAAGTTCTAATCCTGTTTTTGTAATAGCTACTCCACCTAGAGCTGTTTCTCTAAGTTCTGATGGAAGACTTTTTCCTACCTTATACATTGCACTTACTGCATCATCAAATGGAATTTTTGCTTCAACACCTGCCATAACCATATCTGCAGTACATAGTGCAGTTATAGCTCCTTGAGCATTTCTTTTAGCACATGGTATTTCAACTAATCCTGCTACAGGGTCACATACTAATCCCAGTACATTTTGAAGGATAATAGATCCTGCATCAAGACTCATTTTAGGAGTTCCTCCCATCATTTCAACAACGGCTGCTGCGCCCATTGCTGAAGCTGAACCACATTCTGCCTGACATCCACCTTCAGCACCTGAAAGTGTAGCATTCATCCCTATTATCATTCCTACTGCTCCTGCTGCAAGAAGTCCTTGTATAAGCTCATCTTCACTTAATTCAAGTTGTTCACCTGCTGATAAAATTACTGCTGGTAAAATACCACATGAACCAGCCGTAGGACATGCAACTATTTTTCCCATAGATGCATTTACTTCAGATGATGAAAGTGCCATAGCCATAGCTATATTTGTTGCTCTTCCTGTTAAAGTCTTTCTATTATTAGCATAATTATTTATTTTATACCCATCGCCTCCGATAAGACCACTCACAGAATATACCTCTTTTTCACGTCCTTCATTAGCCGCATTCATCATTACATGAAGATTTTTTCTCATTTTTTCAATTACTTCTTCTCTTGTAAGTCCTTTTTCTTCTACTTCACATCTTATAGCATATTCACTTAATGAAATATTTTCTTTAGCACATATTTCTAATAATTCTTCACCTGTTCTAGCTATCATTTATATCATCTCCTATCTATTCTTCTTCTTTTGCTGGACTTATAGAAATAACCTTATGTACAAGTTCTAAATTTTCTATCTTTTTTATTGTTTCCCCACTTACTTTATTGTCCATTTCAAAAATCATTGTAGCCTCTTGTCCTTTTCCGTCTCTAAATACCTTCATAAATGCTACATTTATATTTTCACTATAAAGTATATGGGTAACGTCATGAATAACTCCTGGGGCATCCTTCTGACTTACAATTAATGTTTCATACATGCCTGTAAAATCTACTTCATTATCATTTACTTCACATACTTTTATGTTTCCACCACCAATTGATGATCCCATAACCTCACAGTAATTGTCATTTTCAGTTCTCATTACAAATTTAACTGTATTAGGATGAACATCTCCTAAATCTGCTTCTTTAAATAAAAATTTAATTCCCTTTTCTCTAGCTATATCCATAGAATTTCTCAATCTTTCATCACTTGGTTCCATTCCAAGTATTCCTGCGACTAAGGCTCTATCAGTTCCGTGCCCTTTATAAGTTTTAGCAAAAGACCCATGAAGTAAAAAAGTAACTTCAGCAATATCTCCTCCTGCTATGCTTCTTGCTATTTTGCCAAGTCTTGCAGCACCTGCTGTATGTGAACTAGATGGCCCTATCATAATTGGTCCAAGTATATCAAATATTCCTATCCCTTTCATAGTTAATCTCCTTGTTTTTCTATAGATTTATATTTAATTTTCTTCACTTTTTATTAAATCATATTCTTACAAAACTATCTACTTTTATAAATATTTTGTCATAACAAATAAAATTAATGCAGTATTTCCCTAAACAATAACTTATTAACAGCTTTTCACTTAATATTTTTCACATAATGTTAATTTTAATTTAATGAAAAGAGAGCTGATATTTTAATAACATCAACTCTCTTTATATTCTATAAATTTATTTTCTTTTAATATTTGAAAAAATTTTATCAGCCTGCTATAGAATACTTTTTCTTCATCATCAAAGCTACATCTAACTTCTTCAGCTATATCTCCAATATCCCTTTTATCATCCATAGCTTTCCAAACAATACTTCCATATTCATCTAATTTTATTTTGCTTATCTTTGGTGCTTTAAAAAATTTTTGTGCTATTAGATTAAAGAATCCCTTGTTAACAACACTTATTTCAACAATTCCATCTTCAACTATACCCCAATCATATTCACTATTTCTTACTGGTATATAATCTAAATAATTTTTATCTTTATTATTTTTCATACAAACATCACATCCATATATTAAAATCATTTATAATAGTATAAAGAAGCTACCACTCAACATTAAAAATTAACATTGTCTATATGGCAGCTTCTTATTCTTTATATTGTTATAGCCTCATTTTTTATTTTTGCTTATTTTTGCTTGTTCTTATACCATATTGAGAATTTAAATAATGTGATTATCAATATGATAAATGCTGCTAAAGCACCTATGTTCCCTAATTGTATTTTTTCTGAAAAATCAATCATATCTGCAATTGATTTATCCCCAATTTTAACTATTGCAAATACAGCTAGTAGTATCCCAACTAGACCTTCTCCTGCAATTAATCCTGAAGTATATAATATTCCTCTTTCGATTGAATCTTTTCTCTTTTCTTCACTAATTTTCTTTTTCTTTTCAAAGTATAATCTTACAAGGCCTCCAGCCATTATTCCAGCACTTAAATGAATTGGTAAATATAAACCAATAGCAAAAGGTAATACTGGAATTCCTAATATTTCAATTGCAATAGCTATTCCAGCACCTGCAAATACTAAATTCCATGGTAAGTTTCCTTCCATAACACCTTGAACTACCATCTTCATTAATGTTGCTTGCGGAGCAGTTAATTCTGCTGAACCAAATCCCCATGCAGCATTTAATAAGTATAATACTCCCCCAATAGTTATTGATGAAGCAACAACTCCTATAACTTCACCAATTTGTTGTCTATATGGAGTAGATCCAACTATATATCCTGTTTTTAAATCTTGAGATGTATCTCCTGCTATGGCTGCAATTATACATATAACTGATCCTACTGCAATTGATGAAAGCATACCTTCCTGCCCAATTACACCAGTCATTTTGAATATTACTGTTGTAATAAGTAATGTAGCAATAGTCATTCCAGATACTGGATTGTTACTACTTCCTACTAATCCAACTATTCTAGAAGATACTGTAGCAAAGAAGAATCCAAAAATAGCAATAAGTATTGCTCCACCTAATGATACTGGAATTGTTGGTACAAGCCATATAATAAGAATTAATGCAAGTATTGATAATAATATCACTTTCATAGGTAAATCTTTATCAGTTCTATTTTGAGATGTTTCTTTACCTTTATTTGATAAGTCCTTAATTGATGCTGTAAAAGTTGTAATTATTAGAGGAAGAGATTTTATTAAACTTATTATTCCCCCAGCAGCAACAGCACCTGCACCAATATATTTTAAATAATTTGTCCATAGTGAAAATGAATCCATTGTTGATATTGGATCTACTCCTGGATACATAACTATATCTCCACCAAATAGAGATATTAAAGGTAGTATTACAAACCATCCTAAAATACCTCCTGAAAGCATATATCCTGATATTTTAGCACCACAAATATATCCTACTCCAAGTAATGCTGGTAGTACATCTACTCCTACTCCTGATCCCTTATATTTTGATATTTCATAATGAACCTCATTAGGAAATATTTTGAATCCTTCTGCTAATAATTTATATATTGCAGCGATTCCAAGTCCTGCAAAAACTCCAGAAGCCTTAGTTCCACCCTCTTCACCAGCAAGTAAAACTTCTGCACATGCAGTTCCTTCTGGATATGGTAAAACTCCATGTTCCTTAACAATAAGTGCTTTTCTTAAAGGAATCATAAATAATACCCCTAAGACACCACCACAAAAACATATTATAGAAATTTCAATTAATGAAGGATTAGGTCTTCCCCATTCTTTCATCCATATAAAAATTGCAGGTATTGTAAATATAGCACCTGCTGCTACAGATTCACCTGCTGAACCGATAGTTTGTACTAAATTATTTTCTAAGATTGAGTCTCTTCTTAATATAACTCTTATAATTCCCATAGACATAACTGCTGCTGGTATTGAAGCAGATATTGTCATCCCAACTTTTAAACCAAGATATGCATTAGCCGCCCCAAATACAACAGCTAAAACAACACCCAATATAATTGATGTTACAGTAAGCTCCGGCAATACTGTATCATGCGATATAAAAGGTTTGTGTTCTTTTTTATTTGACATTTATTTTCCCCCTAGTATTTATTGAAAAGTTTATAACAATGAATTATAAACTTAACTGCCTAATGCTATTTTATTTTTTCGTACAAAAACTAAAGTTATAATATCACTTTGTCGAATATAATATCACTTTGTCGAAAATTATGCAACATTTTTATAACTATTAATTTAATACACTTTTAAAAATATCAAATTATCAATCTATATTTTTTTGTTATTTTTTTATTGTAAACGTTAAACTTAATTTTATTTTTATCATTCCCTATATATCTAGTCTATTTTTTTATAAA
>DPOH01000182.1 GCA_003539755.1 Clostridium sp. | reverse complement strand
AAATTAAAAATTCAATACTTTTTAAGTATATTATGGTTAATTTAAGTATATTTAATAAAAATTTCTTTGTCAATACTTACAAATACCCCTTAAGTTAATTTACTGTCTAGTTAAAGATCAGTATTTCAAAGTAGGAATTATATATAACTTTAATAATAAGTCACTGCTATATATACAACTTTATCTATTAGATTTGTTTTAGCTTATGTACGGTTCAGGAAATATTTATCATTTTTAGAATGGGTAAAAGTTATATAATTAATTCTTTGACCTTTCTAGGACGTCCCCTTTTTCCTGTATATTTTTCAAGAACAACATTAACATTCCGATATGGGATTTTCACTTCATAACTGATGACAAAACTAAAGGTGGGCATTTATTAGACATTAATATAAGGAATGCTACTGGAACTATTGATAAAATGGAAGAATATATTTAGTATTACCATCTTTTAAAACTTTCGCAGAAATGGATATTGCAAAGGATTTACCTAAAGAAACACAAAAAAACGATAGCAAATAATTAGTAATGCTGTACCTAATTAACAATCAATTTGTTGGAGTCAGAATTTCTACTGACTCCTTATTTTATACATATTACTGATATTATTACTTAAGTCCAAGCTTTTGTCTTTTACTTATTATATGCGCTTCAATAGCTTCAGCTACTTCAACTGGATCATCCCCTAGTGCTACTTTTCCACCTGTTATCCCTTCAAGTTCTTCTGTCAAAAGTTTTACTAGATTTGGTGCTCCAGTAACAAATGGTGTTGGTGATAAATGTGTATATGCTCCATATGCCAATGCAAATATACCATCTATAGTAGCTTTTTGTTCCATCCATTCTGGAGCTGTAACTGCTATTGGCAAGTCTGGTATATCTAGATTTAGATGATCAGCAAGTGCTGTAACAAGCATTGACATTCTTCCTGTATCTGTGCAAGTACCAAAGCTTAATACTGGAGGTATATTAAGTAAATGACATACTTCTTTTAACCCTTCTCCTGCATATTTATCAATAGCTTCTAGATTTGCTAAACCTGCTACTTCAAGTCCATGATTACCACAGCCTCCTGCAACAACTAATATGTCTCTTTTTACTAATTCCTTTGTTAAATTTACTGTATTCCAATCATGAGGACCATTTCTAAGTGTTGAACAATTTGCAAGTGCAACAACACCCTTTAATTTACCTGCTGTAAGTACATCAACAAGTGGATCAAGTGTTCCACCAAGAGCTCCTACAACTGCTTCTGTTGAAAATCCAGCAATAGCTTTAGTAACATTTTTAGGTATCATTGGTTCTATTTTCCCATGTCTCTTCTTAAAGTTTTCTATTGCTATCTTAATTAAATTATCTGCCATTTCACCAGCCTTTTCTGGATAATAAGGCATTTTATGTTCTGTTCCAGGTACACCTATTATTGTACTTATACTTACTAATGCTAATTGATACTTTTCTGCATATTGATCAATTGCTGGTGGTGAACAGTTTTCTTCCATTGCTAGGGCATCAACTGTCCCAGTTGCAAGTAAAGGTTCAATTGCTAACCAATTACCCATAAGACCAACAAATACATCATCAACTTCAAATCTCTGCAATAATTCCTGTCCGGTTTCAATAGATCCAACTACTCTTATACCTTTAGCACCCGCTTTTATTGCTTCATCTTTATATTCACCATTTCTAAGCTTTTCAATAGTAGCTACTCCTATCCAAGGTTGATGGCCATTAAATACTATATTCACATAATCAGGATCCATTATACCTAAATCAGTATCAACCTCATGAGGCATAGGAGTTCCAAATAAAATATCTTGAGTCATTTCAAGACCAATTTGTGCAGTATAAATTGTAGATAATCCTAATCTAAGAGCCTTTGTAGCCAATGATACATAATCTCCATCAATATTTGTCAAACAGCTAGCTATTGAATTCCGTACTTCATGATTAATGCCTGAAGGATATATATGCAACTTTTTCCACACTGACTTTCTCTTCTGAGGAGCAAAAGCTTCTGTCATTATACTTTCCTCATCTGGTCCATTTTTCATGTCCTTATCAAGTAAATCAGCAAGCTGAACTGCAAGTTTATTTATATCCTGATTAGTATCTATTCCAACTTTTTTACACATCCATTTAAGTTTAGTTTCATCTTTTATTTTAAATGGTGTTTTTCCTTCACCAGTTGCTCTAAGGGTTCTAAATGCTTCAAATGCATGATGTGCATAAGTTGCTGCCCCCATTATATTTTTTATAAGAAAATTTCTCATAGCCATAGCATCTGGACCTATACCACAAACCCCTTTATCAGCTCCAGTTTTTTCATTAATTCTACAAGGACCTTGAGTACATAATTGGCAGCTTATCCCTTCAAGACAAAACTTACATCTTATCTTTTCTTGTGGTTCATATCTTGAAAACACACTTGAAAGCCCATCAGATTGTATTCTCTTTAACATTTCCTCAACAGAATCATGATAACTCACACGACCTTCTAGTTTTTCTTTAATTGTTTCACTCATACTTATTGTACTATTCTCCTCTCTATAAATGCATTTTCACATGATTTAAGTAAATATCTTTTTATATTTTTCAATACAATAAGTATTATTTGCATTTTATTTTTTATTATTCGATTATTTTGTTGCTTCAGATGCGCATTAATTGCTTTTAAAACAAATTAATACAACACAACTAGATTTTAATGTAATTATATTTTAAAATAAACAAAAATAAAAACGTATGAATTAAAATAATTCATACGTTTTTATTTTTAGAAAGTGATTTTTATAATTTAAAATTATGC
>DPOH01000175.1 GCA_003539755.1 Clostridium sp. | reverse complement strand
GTATAATTTCAACCCTATACCCATCTGGATCTGTTACAAAATAATGTTTTGGTGGTTCTCCAGGAAGTCCATTAATGTTTGTTACTTTATATCCCATTTCTTTATGTTTTTCTCTTAATGCAACAATATCATCTGCTCCAACAGCAATATGGCTAAATCCATTTCCAATTTCATATGGTTTTTCAGGATCATAATTGTAAGTAAGTTCTATTTCATAACCACCTGGTTCATTACTTAAATAAACTAAAGTGAATTTATCTTCAGGAAAATCCTTTCTAACTGTCTCAACAAATCCTAATGCTTCTTTATAGAATTTTAATGATTTTTCTAAATCCATTACTCTAATACATGTGTGTAACATTTTAACTGCCATGACAATACCTCCGTTAATATGATTTTTTCTAGTATTCTATAAAATATAATCATAAGTTATCTAATAAATAAACACTTTATATAATTATATTAATATTTTTGCAAATTCTATATTGTCAAATCCATTTTCTTTAATATACTCCAACATATCTATTCTATAATTACTGTTATGCTCTAATGTTTTAGCAAATACCTGAATAAATTTAATTATTTCTTCTGAAGATTTTAATTGATTGCATGAATTTATTCCTGCTAAATAAAATCTAATAATTGAATATCTAAGTAAAAGCATAATATATCCGTCAAACATATAATCACTTTCTGAAAATGGGAATAAGTTATTATATATAAAATTCACCATGTAATTCTCAAATATATAACTATGCTTTTCCATACAGCCATTTATGTAATTTTCAAATAAACTAACATACTTGTCAGCATTCTGCATCATATTATCACATTGGTTTAATTCAAATCCACTCATAAGCTGATTACTATATAATTTTATCTTATCATTATCATTATTAATATCTAATGCATCCAACAGATCATTTAAAAAAGATACTTGAAGCATATAGTTCATATCTTGTCTTTCAAAATATTCAGCTTCACCTTCAATATAATATTCATCTATTATCTGTTTTATACTGTCAACATCCATATAAGCCGCATCATCCAGCTTGTTTATAAAATCACCTAAAACATACAGTCTTGTATCTAAATCTAAATTTCTGCTTTGAATTATTTTTATTGAAAAATCTCTTATTTCTTTAAAATACTTTATTGGAGTATCTTCAAATTCATCTATTCTAGTATCTAATATACCTGCCATTGTATACTTCCCCAGGCTTCTTTCAGTTTCTACAAAGCCAATTTTTTCAATATCTCCTAATACAATTCTTGCTGCTTCAGGACATCCCATATCTATTGACATTTCATAATAATCATCAATTTTATTGACTACTCTAGGATACTGGCTGCATACACTTCCAAGATAATCTTCACCATATTTTCCTTGAACTAAGCAGAAGTTATTTTCATCTAAAAATGGACATCTCTTTTCCTTGTTTAATTTAATTCTTCCATAATCAAGTCTTTCATTAGTACAGTCTGGATTATTATGTACTCCCTTTTGAAACATTCTTCTCATTTCTTTATCTTCTACTTTATGATATTTCTTAAATGTTTCTTTATCTACATCTATATCCCACCCAATACAGCAGTTATCTTCACATTCTCCTCCTATACATCTGAATTTTTCAACATATGTTGGCAAGATCATCTTAACTTTATTCATTTTTCGTTCTTCCTCATCCCACAAATAATTTTATAATGAATTATTATATCATCTTTAGTGTAAATACACCTTATTATTTTACTTCAAAATTAAATCCTTTTTTAACTATATTTTCTTTTATAAATTTTAATGTTTTTTCTTCCCCCTCTTGTGCAAGCATTTCTAATAAAAACTCTAGAAGCTTTCGTGACTCAGGATACATTACGTAATATTCTTTTCTAGCATCATAATATTCCAATGCACTTTTATCAGTATATTTATCTTTCTGATAATTTTTAGATGCGCTCATTCTATCTATAAACATTTCAACAACATATCTTACAGGCATTTTCATTCCCTTTAACCCCTCTTCAGGCTTACTACTATAATCTATCCAGTATTCAAAATGGTGCTTATTTCTTCCTTTATGATGAAGCCATGCAGTTGATAAGCCTTCAGCTTTCTTTTGCGCATTATTAGGACTCATATATCCCTTGTAATATTTTATTCCTGCTCCAAATTCTACTGGCATATACTTAGACAGATCATGTAAAATCCCCTGTTTATACATTCCAACCTTAAAGCATGTAAACATAACAAGTTTCTTATGATTATTAATTGTCTTCAAATGTCCTATAAAATTTTTAACCATTTTACATATCTCCAATTTCCAAATAATTATTGTATATTATACATTATAAGTGTTATTTATGAGATTTTAAATATCTATAAACGCCATACACGCCCAAGAACCAGTCAATTCGATTTTTATTTAAGGCAAAAAAATAGATTACCTTATAACACAGATAACCATTTCATTTTCCTGTTATAAGATAATCTTATTCTATTTATTTTAAAATTTAAGCTAAATATTTCTTTTCTAATTTATCAAGCATTGCTAAATACTTAACTTTATTATCTTCATTTTCTTCTTCATATTTCTTACATTCATGTTCTATGACATCAAAAACATCTTTGCTTAATTCTCTTTGAGCAAACTTATAAATAACTTTATCTTCTTTATCTATATGTCTGTCTAATAAATTGCAGTAAGAAACAGCATTTGCTATAACATCAATTTTAGCATCATCGTCTCCTTCTTTTACTTTTTCTAAAGCAACCTTTAAGTCTTGAATGTATAATCTTCCCCAATCATGCTCAACAAGCATACCATGCTTAACTATCTTTTCACCTACAGCTCCTAGATGTTCTAACATTTTAGAGAAAAGATGTACCTCTTCTTTATTGTGGTGATGCTTATCTGCATAATTTGTAATAAAGTCTATAATCTCATTAAAATCATCAAAATTTATTTCCTTACCATCCAAAACATCTTTGCAGCATGCTCTAACTACTTTAAGCATACGTTTTATATTCTTATGTTCTTCGTTCATTATTTCAATTGCGTTCATTATTAACTTCTCCTTTGTTTTTATAAGTATATATTTAAATTCAAACGATTTTTATTCTTATTAACTTTCTATGAATTTATTATAATATTAATTAAATTATAAAGATGTAACACTTGTTACCAGAATAAAAAATAGTCTGCTACATTTTACTTAAATTTATGTAAACAGACTATTTATATTATTTTATGCCATTTTTAATTTAGTAGAATATCCATATTCATCTTTGTAT
>DPOH01000272.1 GCA_003539755.1 Clostridium sp. | reverse complement strand
CTTAAATATAATACATAAACCATTATTATTAACTTTTATCAAGTCTTTCAAAAAAAATTTATTTATATTATACTAATTAATGAAATATAATTATAAATTAAGGATGTGTGACTATGAGAAGTTTAATATTTTATCCTGTAATAATAATAAAACTTATATTTTGTAATTTCTATAGAATTAAAATAAACAGATTAACCCAAAAAGGCGATATGGAAGCTAGAGATGCTTATATTCATAAAGTAACTACAAAGTGGGCAAAAAGCGTTATGAAGCTAGCAGGTGCTAGAATAACTGTAGTTGGACAAGAAAACATTCCAAAAGATAGAACTGCATTATTTGTAGCAAATCATCAAAGTAATTTTGATATTCCTTTATTAATGAGTTCAATTGATGTTCCAAAAGGTTTCATCGCAAAAAAGGAATTAGAAAAATGGCCAATGATAAGCACATGGATGAAATATATAAATTGCATTTTTATGGACAGAAGTAATCTAAGAAAATCTGCTGAAGCTATAGTACAAGGAACTAAATTATTAAAAAATGGTTATTCCATGGTTATATTCCCTGAAGGTACTAGAAGTAAGGGAGGGCAAATTCAAGATTTTAAAGCTGGAAGTTTCAAGCTTGCAACAAAGTCTGGATGTCTTATAGTTCCAGTAACTATAAATGGTACTTATAAATTATTAGAAGCAAATAATAATAAAATAAAAGGTGCAGACGTGGAATTAGTAATTCATCCACCAATTGATCCTACACAATTGAAAAAAGAAAAATTAGATATCTTAAATGAAACAGTTTGTGATATAGTCCGTAGTTCTTACAAGGAAGTTTAAAACAAGCACTTCGATTTTTGAAGTACTTGTTTTTTATAGTTTATTTTATATTTTAACAACTCTCTGTAAATATGGATTTAATTGCTTAATTACAATTATTGTATATTGACGTATAATAAAAATATCTTCTAGAATTATGAAATAATATTTTCAATTATCAATTTTTACGTAATTTTATTATTAAATTATTGTTACAATTAAATTTATTCATTAAATTAATCATTACTTATTTTGACATGAATATATTATTTCTGTTATACTTATTTTATTTGCTTATAGATAAAATTTAAGAAAAATAAAATTTTTATAAGTTTATTTAAGATAAAATAAATCAATATTTACAATAAAGAAACGAGGATATTTAATGAGTGATAATCAATTTGCTACATTAGGTCTTAAAGAGAGTGTTGTTCGCGCAATATCAGACCTAGGTTTTACAAAACCATCTCAAATTCAAGAACAAAGTATACCAGTTACATTAAGTGGAGCTGATCTTATAGGGCAAGCACAAACTGGTACTGGAAAAACTGCTGCTTACAGCTTACCTATTCTTACTAAGATGAGCAATAAAAAAGGAGTTAAGGCTCTTATCTTAGCACCTACTAGAGAACTTGCAGTTCAAGTTAAAGAAGAAATGACAAGACTTTCAAAATATGAAAAATTAGATATCTTAGCTGTTTATGGCGGTGATTCAATAGATAGACAAATAAGATCATTAAAGAAAGGTGTAGATATAGTTGTTGGTACACCTGGAAGAATGCTTGATCTTATTAAAAGAAAATGCCTTCACTTAGAAAATATAGAATTCTTAGTTTTAGATGAAGCTGATGAAATGCTTAATATGGGATTCATTGATGATATAGAATCAATTCTTAGCCATACACCAGCTGAAAGACAAACTTTATTATTCTCTGCAACAATGCCTGAACCAATTGCAAAGCTTGCAAAAAGATATATGAAACCAGATGCTGAACTTGTTAGCGTTAAAAAGAGTTCATTAACTGTATCAAAAATTGAACAAAGCTATTTTATGATTAATAATAAACATAGATTAGAAGCTCTTTGCAGATTATTAGACTTAGATAACCCAAATTCAGCTATTATATTCTGTAGAACTAAAAGAGGTGTTGACGAATTAGTTCACGAATTACAAGCTAAAGGTTACATGGTTGAAGGTATGCACGGTGATATGACTCAAGCTCATAGATTAACTACTTTAAAGAAATTCAAAGAAGGTACATTAAATCTACTAATTGCTACTGATGTTGCTGCAAGAGGTATCGATGTAGATGGAGTTACTCATGTATTCAACTATGATTTACCACAAGATGTTGAATCATATGTACATAGAATAGGTAGAACAGGTAGAGCTAACAGAGAAGGTACTGCTTATTCATTAGTTACTCCAAAGGATTTCTCAATGTTAAAGCAAATTCAAAAAGTAACTAAAGGTTCAATAAACCAAAAGCCAGTTCCAACAGCAGAACAAATAAGAAATAAAAAATTTAGCAACATGATTTCTGAAGTAGATGAAACTATAAATGCTGGAGATCTTACTAAATTTATGTCAAGTGCTATCCAATTAGCTGAATCTCACGATCCTATTTCAGTAATTGCAGCATTATTAAAAATCAAATATGATAATGAAAGCGTATTTGACTATAGTTCAAATAAATTAGAAGCACCTAAGAAAGAAGATACACGTTTATTCTTCTCTGTAGGTAAAAGAGATGGATTAACTCCTAAAGTATTAATTAACTATATTAAAGATAGAGCTAGAGTTAATGCTTCTACTATAGGTCAAATCGATCTTATGGAAAACTTCTCTTTCGTATCAGTTGATGAATCTGTAGCCAAGAAAATTTTAGATAAATGCCCTGGCGGAAAAATTAACAAGAAAAAAGTTAATGTCGAAGTTGCTAATAAACGTAAAAAATAAATTTATTGAGCCATAGTTAATATATGTTTAATTAACTTCTGGCTCTAATACAAAAGGAAGATTTCAGGAGTATACGCTCCATCAGTATTCTTCCTTTTCTTTTTTTACTTCTATTATTTCAACCTTATCTGGTTCAACTGAATAATTCTCTATATCTATTATTCTTTCTCCACTATCTATCATATATTTTTTAGGCATATTCAATGTATAAATACCATTATCTATTTTTTTATATACTTTTGAAATATCAATGTCTTCTATATTATCAAATGTTTTTGAATAATCTCTTTTAATGATTTTTTGATCTCCATATCCAAAAAAGCTTAAAGTTTTATCGATTTCTGACCTCTTTAATCTTATATTAATTATTCCTGGATCATATCTTATGCTCAACTCCCTAAGATCAATTCCTGTTAAATCAATTTTTAATAAATACATATCCTGAAATTCTTCAAATTCAATAAATCTACATTCTTCATTCTCTATTAATCCTTCATTTATATTATTCAATGTTTTATTATATTCAGAATATAGTTTTTCAAAATCAATTCCTCCTATAAAATCAGACATTAAATTCTTAAATTCATTAGAAAATTGAATTTTATTCATAAAATCAAATTGATTTTGTCCTGTACTACTAGTAAAACTTATAAAACTTGAAAAATTCACACCACTATTAGGGTTTGTATAGTTAAATATATGATTAAAATTAAACGGAAATAGATTAAACATAATTTCCTCCTAAAAATAGCTTTGTTGTTTATATAATATTTTTGAAAATAAAAAGTGTTAATCATTAAAAAATAGTTATTATACAACAAAAATATATAGATTAACATAATACTTATTTCTATAAAAAGTTTGATAATTATTGTAGTTAAATGTTACAAAAACACCTGACATAAATACTCTTATTTATACCAGGTGTTTTTGTATGCTATCCTTATGCATTATATACTGCCTTTTCAAATTTTCTTATATCTCTCATTGTCTGTTCTCTTTCAACTTTTGATTTAGTTCCTCTTCCAAGTCTATCAGCCATTGCAACTAATACAATTTCATTTTTATCTACATCTTTAAGCATTTCACCTATGTTTTTAAAATTACTATTTTTAGCTACAAATAAACTCTGCATATGCCATCTTATAAGACCTGTAACTTCTTCAAT
Source organism: Clostridium sp. (assembly GCA_003539755.1). Taxonomy (GTDB): domain Bacteria; phylum Bacillota; class Clostridia; order Clostridiales; family Clostridiaceae; genus Clostridium. Next base: position 2,426 of record DPOH01000272.1, on the reverse strand, counting down.
AAATTTTTCATCTTCATGAAAATACTCTAAGAATTTTCGTGCCATATCTTTTCCTACTATATCATGATTATATGAAGTTAATCTCCCTTTTCTCATCCTTGTAGTTGGTTTCTTTCCTATATCGTGCAGTAATAATGTCCACATAAAAGCACGCTTATTTTTACTTTTATCTCTATTCTGCGCACCTTCATCCACCACCATCATAGTATGGTTAAAAACATTTCCTTCTGGATGATATTTAAGATTCTGCTCAACAGTAACCAAGTCTCCTATAACTGAAAAAGGATAATTTCTGAATACTCCTGTTTTTAATAATTCTCTTAAATATAAAGATGGTTTTTTATCATTTAACAGATGATTTTCTATGTCTGCGAAGATTCTCTTATTATTTCCACTCATAAGTATTACCTCACTTAATATATTTACACTTCTTATTTATTCCTATAATTATTATACCAAATATTAATATTCCTAAACAAAATAGACTATTGAATCCTCTTCAACAGTCTATTTTTTCTATGTATTAATTTATTTTACCATTCAGTAACATTTTCTAACTCTGGTATAGATTCAGATTTAAATACAGGATCCTTTATTCCAGCTTTTTTCTGTTTCGTATAATCCTCTAAAGCTTTAAATGCAAATTTACCAAGCATTGTTATTGCAATTAAATTGATTATAGCCATGATAGCCATAAATACATCCGCTAAGTTCCATACAACTTCTAAACTTGCCACAGATCCAAAAAGAACCATTAATGCAACTCCAATTCTGTAAATAGTTAAATATAATTTTTTATTAGTTAAAAATTCAATATTTGATTCCCCATAATAATAGTTCCCAACTATTGAACTAAAAGCAAATAGTAATATACAGATTGCTATAAATGTACTTCCAAAACTTCCTATATGAGAACTTAATGCATTTTGTGTAAGTTGTATCCCTGTAAGTCCTTGTGTTAAATCAACATCTGAAAGTAATATTATAAATGCAGTACAGCTACAGATTATAAGAGTATCGTTAAATACTGCAAGAGTTTGTATTAATCCTTGTTTAACTGGATGTGAAACTGTTGCTGCTGCCGCTGCATTTGGAGCACTTCCCATACCTGCTTCATTAGAAAATAATCCTCTTTTTATACCTACAAGCATTATTCCACCTAAGCTCCCACCTACAGCCTGTTTTATTCCAAATGCATTTTCAAAAATCAATGCTATTATTCTTGGAACTTCATTATAATTCTTTACCATTACAAATAATGCTACTAATATATATGCTACTGCCATAACTGGTACCAAAACTCCAGATACTTTCGCAACTCTTTGGACGCCCCCTAAAATAATTATTGCTGTTATTATCATTAATACTATCCCTACTGCTAATCTGCTAACTCCAAAGGCCTCATTTATTGCAATAGATATTGTATTTGATTGAACCGAATTAAATATAAGTCCAAAACTTAAAGTAATAAGAATTGAAAATGCTACTCCGAGCCATCTTTTCTTTAATCCTTTTTCTATATAATACGCAGGTCCACCTTTATATGCTCCAGTATTATCTTTCTCTTTATAAATTTGCGCTAATGTAGACTCAACGAAACTTGAAGCTGCACCAATTAATGCAATAAACCACATCCAAAATATTGCTCCAGGTCCCCCAAGTGAAATTGCTATCGCTATTCCTGCTAAATTTCCTGTTCCAACTCTAGATGCAGTACTTATACAGAAAGCTTGAAATGAAGATACGTGGCCTTTTTCTTTTTCACCATTTCCTCCACCATCTCCTAATAATCTAAACATCTCTTTTATGTAACGAAATTGAACAAAGTTACATTTAAATGTGAAATAGACTCCTAATAATATTAGAATCGCAATTAAAATATATGTATATAAGAAATTACTAGTAGATTCTATTACACTTGCAAAATTAATCATATATTATTTCCCCTTATTTTTTTATATTTTATCCACTATAAATACTTTTAATTATGAAAATATTTATTCATGCAGTGTAAAACTTATATATTATAATATAATTATAATAATCATATTGCAACTTTGAAAATTTTTTATTCATATTCTTGTATTCTTGACTAATCGTTTTATATCTATATATAATTTTAAAAATTTCATTAAACTCAAATATATCAATGCTTAGTACATAAAAACACATAGAAATACAACATTATTTACATTTATTGTTTTTGCAATTTAAAAATATTCCACTTTCATTTTTAATACTTTTTTTGTTTAATTTTGAAATATTTATTATATTTTCTTGCCTTTTTTCATATTGATTAATGTTCTTAATTTAAAAAACTAATTTTTTCACTAAATATGATTATATAACTTAAAAAAATTAAGTTTTTTATCTTTGAAACAATACATTATTATTTTTTTATTTAGTGAAACAATACTATATTATTG
>DPOH01000059.1 GCA_003539755.1 Clostridium sp. | reverse complement strand
AATTATTTAGTGCGACAGCCCCTTCTAGTTTTATAATTAAACTAATAGTAATGTATCCGATACTTTTAAAAATTCGTTTTGAATTTTTTCTTCTGAAAAACCAAGAGTTAAGCCAAGACTTAATAAATCTTCAAATAAAGTTTGATAATGGTCAACAGAAGGTGACGCTATTAAATCATTTATATCAATATATAAATTTAAGAATTGGTCACTTAAACAATAATCATTAGGCTTCATTGAAATTTCACTTATATCTGAATATTTATGATCAATCCCCAATGTTAATACTTGAGAAATACAGTTAATATATTTAGTAAAAATTTTATCAATATCTATATCTTTTGTATTATCTAATAAATAATTAAAGCAATTGGTTTCATTAGCTAAAGCACCAAGAGTTATTTCAAATTCTAGATTTTTTCGAGCTGTTAATTTATACGAAACAAGCTCTGTATTTATATTTAAAGTTTCATTTGATCTCTTTTGTGCCTCTAACATTGGTTGAATATCCATAAAAAATCCTCCTATACACAATTAACAACTATTATTATTTTACAAAAACTTTAAAATAAATGAAAGAAGAGAAAACGAATACAAAAAAATTTTTAATATAAAAAAATAAGAAATATTCAGATAATAAAGTCAAAAAAACAAAATAAACTATATATGAATATATTTCTACTAAATATATTATATATAGCTTATTTTAGCAAATATATTATAAAATTATTAAAAATTTTTCTATCTATAATATTAAAAATCCTTTAGTACGTATGTTTTAACAGGAGCATTCTTTTTTAATGTAGGCAGCTTCCATATTTCAATACTTTTAATTCTGAGCTTAACGTAATTATCAGAATTATAAATATCAGGGAAGTTTAATTTTACATCCTGTTTTTTATAGTCTTTAGGAACATATCCTAAGTTAGCTAGAGAAATAAAATTATCTCCAAGAGATTTTACTGCGAAACCATGCAGGGATAAAGCATCGCAAAGAGAACGAGATAATCTTTTTATGTATCCCTTATTATCCATTTTTAAATTAACGCTTTTTGTTGGCTCTGACAAATATACTAAGTCGTTAGCATCAATTCTGAAACTCTTATAAGGAGAAACTATTTTTTCTATTACTGGATAAAGTTTTTCTAGATTTGGATTATCTACAAATGCCAATGGTATAAATGGCACAGGAGAATTTCTATTTGCTCTGAATTTTTTGGACATATTTCGTTGTATTGGAGATATTATTTGATATGTTTCTTCATCAAATAATGCTACTATATAATACTTCATGATACCCCTCACAATCTCATATTGATTTTAATAAATTATAACATAATAAGAAAAATAAAAGAATAGAAGAATAATTAAAAAGCAGTATTATATAATAAAACGTAATTATTTATACAAATGTTATATAAAATTAAGGTGATAGATTTTGCATATAATAACTATTAATAGAATTAATTATGTTAAATTTATTAGGAGTAGCGCAAATCCCTTAAAAAAGTAGAGATAGACTAAAAAAATATATTTAAATAAATTTAGTTTATGTTATAATATTTAAAGTAGATTTAAAATATAAAATAGGTTAATAATGTAAATCTATATGACATATAATATATATTTTTATAGATAGGGTGAATTCAATGGAAAGATTAGTTATAAACGGAGGAAATTTGCTTAAAGGCACTGTTGATATTAACGGAGCTAAAAATGCAGCAGTTGCAATTTTACCAGCAACAATAATGGCAAGTGAAGGCAAATGCAGAATTGATAACATACCAGATATTGAAGATGTCCACTGCTTAGAAAGAATACTTAAGAGCTTAGGTTGCGAAATAAATAAGATAGATAATAATACCTTAGAAATAGATAGCAAAAATGTAAATAATTTCGATGCTTGTACGGAAGATGTAAGAAGAATGAGAGCATCATATTATTTTATAGGTGCTTTATTAGCAAGATTTAAAAAAGCTAGAGTAGTACTTCCAGGTGGATGTGCAATAGGGGTAAGACCAATAGACCAACATATAAAAGGATTTGAAGCGTTAGGTGCTGAAGTTGTTATAGAACATGGAGCAGTTAATGTTAAAGCTGATAAATTAGTAGGAGCTAATATATTCTTTGATGTGGTTTCAGTAGGAGCTACTATAAATGTTATGATAGCTGCAACTTTAGCAGAAGGAATGACTGTATTAGAAAATGTAGCTAAGGAACCTCATGTTGTAGATGTAGCAAACTTCTTAAATTCAATGGGCGCTGATATTAAAGGTGCTGGAACAGATGTAATTAGAATAAAAGGTGTTAAGGAACTAAAAGGATGCGCATATAGCGTAGTACCAGATCAAATTGAAGCAGGTACATTTATGATAGCTGCTGCAGCAACAAAAGGTGATGTATACGTAAGAAATGTAATTCCTAAGCATTTGGAATCAATTACAGCTAAATTAATGGAAATGGGTGTCACTATTGAAGAAGGTGATGACTGCATAAGAGTATGTGTTGATAAATCATTAAAGGGAGTTAATATAAAAACAACTCCATATCCAGGATTCCCAACAGATATTCAACAGCCAATGTCTACTTTATTAAGCATTGTTCCAGGAAGAAGCTTAATAACTGAATCTATATGGGAAAATAGACATAAACATATAGATGAATTAAAGAAAATGGGTGCTAATATAAAAGTAGAAGGCAGAGTTGCTATAATAGATGGGGTTGAACAACTTACTGGAGCTGTAGTTAAAGCTACTGACTTAAGAGCAGGAGCTGCTATGGTTATAGCTGGTTTAGTTGCTGAAGGTACAACCGAAATAACTAATATAGAACATATTGATAGAGGATACCCTCATATAGAAGATAAATTTAGAGCTTTAGGTGCAGATATAAAAAGAATAGAATGTGACGAAGAATAAAGTGATTATTGTATGGGAGGGATTGGATGATATTTTGTTCTTTATATAGTGGAAGTAGTGGTAATAGTATGTTTATTGCCTCAGAGAGAGCTAAGATATTAATTGATGCAGGACTCCCAGGGAAAAAAATTGATGCTGCATTACAAGAAATAAATGAAAATCCAAATGATATTAATGGAATATTCATTACTCATGAACATAGTGACCATATAAAAGGAGTAGGTGTATTATCAAGAAAATATGATATTCCTATATATGCAAATGCAGATACCTGGTCAGCTATGGAATCGTCAATTGGAAAAATAAAAGAACATAATATAAAAATCATAGATAAGCGATCAATTACTCAAATTGAAGATATGAATATTAAAGCTTTTAATATTCCTCATGATGCTGTTTCTCCAATGGGATATACAGTTACAGATGGTGTTAAAAGTGTGAGTGTAGCTACTGACTTTGGTACATTTACTAAGGAAATTTATGATAATATTAAAGAATCAGAGGTTATTCTTCTAGAGAGTAACCATGATGTTAGTATGCTTAAATTTGGACCATATCCATATCCTTTAAAAAGAAGAATATTAAGTGAGATTGGTCATTTATCAAATGAAGATTGTGGCAATGCAATAGTTGAATTAGTTAAGTGTGGACTAAATAAACAAGTCATATTAGGGCATTTAAGTAATACAAATAATCAACCGGATTTAGCATACCAGACAGTACTTAATGTATTGAATGAAAATGGGATAAAGCTAGAGGAAGACATAACATTAACTATGGCAAACAGACACAATCCAAGTAGTTACATAAAAATTTAATATAAGTTATAATAGATAATATTATTATATATAAGGATAATTAAGGGAGGACTTAGAGATGAGTTTATATACAAACTGGACAGATATGGTTGTTGAATACGTAAAAACTAAGGGAGAAAATGCTTTTTGGGCTGAATATAGCAAATTAGAAAAATCAATATATAAAGATTTATTAGCTAACCATAAAGAAGCTAAGAAAACAACTTTAAATGATTTAGCTAAAGAATATGATTCTACAATAGAATTTGTAATGGGATTCTTAGATGGAATTAACGACAGCTTAAAGAATCAATATGATTTAGAAAAAGTTGAAGCAGATACTGAATTAGTATTAGACTTAAACTTAGAAACATTATATTACAATATGTTAGATGCTAAAGCTGAGTATTTATATACATTACCACAATGGGATGCAATATTCTCAGAAGAAAAGAGACATGAAATTCAAAAAGCATACAAAGAATCTAAAATAGTTAGAAACATGGAAAAAGTAGGTAGAAACGATTTATGTCCATGCGGAAGCGGTAAAAAGTATAAAAAGTGTTGTGGAAAATAGCACTTGCTAAAAAGCTCTACTTCAAAAGTAGAGTTTTTTTTCTATAAATATTTGTGGGGCTATATATGTAGAAAGTTAAATATAATAGTTTGAAATAAATTCAGAATATATGGAGGATTACATGAAAAAAATTAAAAAAATTTTACCTCTTATATTAGTAAGTTTTTTTATTACTAATATAATTGCAAACTTTACTACAGTATCAGCAGAAACTCTAGATCAATCAATAAATTCAATATTTATAACTCAAGATAATTATAAAACTAAAATGGAAGATGATGTTGAACCATATATACAATCATTAAAAGAGACAGGCTATATGGATGTTGGAGAAGAAGATTTTGAAATATACTATGAAAAGTATGTACTGCCAGACTCAAAAGCATCAATAGTTATAAGCCATGGATATTCTGAATCATTAGAAAAATATCATGAAATAATTTATTATTTTCTTAAATCAGGATACTCAGTATATGGTTTAGAACATAGAGGCCATGGAAGATCAGGGCATTTAGGTAAGGTTGATTCAACTCAAATAGACATTGATAATTTTGACGATTATGTACAAGACTTTAAAAAGTTTTTAGATAAAGAAGTAAAGCCAAATACAGGAGACCAAAAATTATTCTTATTTGCACATTCTATGGGAGGAGCTATAGGTGCTGACTTTTTAGAACAATATCCTGATTATTTTAGTGCAGCTGTGTTAAGTGCTCCAATGTTACAAGTTAATACTGGGATGGTTCCTGAATGGATGGCAAAATTAATTTCTTATGTAAAGATTGCTTTTTCATCTGGAGATGCTTATATAATGGGAAAATCAGCATATAGTTCAGATTATGATTTTGAAAATGCAGCTACAACAAGTGAAGAAAGATATGATTATTATCATAATATACTGAATGATAATATAGAGCTTCAAAGAGGAGATGGGTCATATAAGTGGCTAAATAATTCTCTTAATGTAACAAAAAAAATAACTAGTAAAGAAGAAGCATCAAAGGTTAAAATACCAGTTCTTATATTTAAAGCTGGAAAAGATGATTATGTAAAAGAAAATGGAATAAATATGTTTGCTCAATATGCACAAAACTGTAAAGTAGTATTTTTCAGTGGAGCTAAACATGAAATTTACAGAGAAAAAGATTCTATACTAAAACCTTATATAAAAGCAGTTATAGAGTTTTATAATGAAAATCTAGAAGAATAAAAATTACTGAAGCTAAGATTATTAGCTTCAGTATTTTTTTGAGATTATTATTAATATTAATTAAGAATACTTTTAGCATAAAAGTAAAAAATATAGTAAGTTTTCTATAAGACTAAATTTTAAAGCTGATAATTAAATTCAAATTCATTTATTTGAATTGAAAATATTTTTAATATAAATAATATGTTAAAATATCTTGTAGAAATTAGAATTAACATTACATAGGGAGAGATTATGAATATAACAATTATTTCAGTTGGAAAGTTAAAAGAAAAATATTTAAAGCAGGCAATAGATGAATATTCTAAGAGATTATCAAGATACTGCAAACTTAACATAATAGAATTGGCAGATGAACAGACACCTGATAATGCATCCGAGAAAGATGAATTAATAATTAAAGATAAAGAAGGAAGTAAGATATTAAATTCTATTAAGGATAATATGTATGTTGTTACTTTAGATCTTAAAGGGAAGATGATTTCTTCAGAAGAGTTATCTAAGTTTATTGATAACTGTGGAGTTAGAGGTGATAGTAATATCTGTTTTGTAATAGGAGGAAGTTTAGGTTTAAGTGAATCTGTTCTTAAAAGAGCTAATTATAGTCTTTGTTTTAGCAAAATGACATTCCCACATCAATTATTTAGAGTAATGCTTCTTGAACAAATTTATAGAGCTTTTAGAATTAGCAATGGAGAACCATATCATAAATAAATATAAAAATAGTCTTATCCGAGTTATTTCAGTGGATAAGACTATTTTTATAAGTAAAAGTATTGTATTACAAATAGATGGACAAAATAAATTGAAATAATAATTAAAAAATAAGCTCTTTTAAATTTTAAAAAATATGTTATAATTATAACAATCATAACTATTAATTAATAATAATTATTTATTATCAAAGACGAGAGGAGAAAAAAGAAAATGAAAGTAATTGTAGTAGGATGTACACATGCTGGAACTGCAGCAGTAGTTAATTTAAAATCATTATATCCAGAATGTGATGTAACAATATATGAAAAGAATGATAATATTTCGTTTTTATCTTGTGGAATAGCATTAAATGTTGGAAAAGTAATAGAAGATACAAATAGCTTATTTTATAATTCACCAGAAAATTTAGCTAAGTCTGGTGTTATAACTAATATGAAACATGAAGTGTTAGATATAGATTTTGATAATAAAAAAGTTACAGTTAAAAATTTATTAACTGATGATATTTTTGAAGATACTTATGACAAATTAGTCTTAACTTTAGGCTCATGGCCAATAGTACCTAAATTTGAAGGTGGAGATCTTGAAAATATAGAATTATGTAAGAATCATGATCATGCATTAACAATAATTGAAAAATCAAAAAATTCTAAAAATGTAATAATAATTGGTGCAGGATATATAGGTGTTGAATTAGTAGAAGCATTTGAAATGCAAGGAAAGAATGTAACATTAATAGATGCTGAAGATAGAATAATGGCTAAATATCTAGATAAGGAATTCACAGATATTGCAGAAAAAGAGTTTTCTGATAGAGGAGTTAAGCTTGTATTAGGAGAGAAGGTTAAAAAATTCAATGGAGAAGATGGCAAGGTTAAATCTGTTGTAACTGAAAATGGAGAATATGAAGGTGATTTAGTTATTTTATGTATCGGATTTGCACCTAATACCAAATTAATACAAGGTAAGTTAGATACATTACCAAATGGAGCAATAATAATTGATGAATATATGAGAACGAGCAGAGAAGACGTATTTGCTGCAGGAGACTGTTGTGTTGTAAGATACAATCCTGCTGGAGATAATAGATATATTCCTCTTGCTACAAATGCAGTAAGAATGGGAACTTTAGTTGCTAAAAATATCGTAAAGACAACTCTTAAGTACATGGGGACACAAGGTACTTCAGGTATTAAGATATACGAACAGAATATAGCTTCAACAGGGCTTACAGAAAATATGGCTAAAGCAACAACATCTATGAATGTTTCAAGTGCAATAGTAACTGATAATTATAGACCAGAATTCATGCCAACATTTGAACCAGCTACAATTAAGCTCGTTTTTGATGCTGATAGCAGAAGAATAATTGGTGGACAGATAATTTCTAAAATTGATTTAACTCAATATATGAATACATTATCTGTTGTAATTCAAAATAATATGACTGTTGAAGAATTAGCAATGACTGATTTCTTCTTTCAACCTCACTTTAATAAGCCATGGAGTTTATTGAATACAGTTGCGTTAGAAGTACTTAAATAATTTTATAATTATTTAAACTAAAAATAAATATATAGAAAAATCGCACTAAAGTGCGATTTTTCTATATTAATAAGCTATAAAACAGTCATATGAGTTGAATCATCAGAAGTTAAAAATAAAATAGGTGTAGCTTGTTTAGCCAAAGTATACGACTTTGTAATAGTGATTTTACTTTTATTTCTACAAAGGATTCTGCTAAATTCGACTTTGTTTCTATTTTGATACTATTTTTTGTATTCAAAATTAGGTATATTAGTCCATCTTTCACGTAAAGAATGAGCTATCATTTTAGGTTTTCTATCTCTAGTAAAGATACCTTTCTTATTTCCTTGAACTCTAATTATGCCTTGGCTTGTAGCAAAATCAGCAAAGTTCCATACTTGTTCTCCAATAAAACTCTTGCAATTATCCATAACTTCGTGGTTAGCTTTATAATATTCAACTTGATATTCTTCTGTAAACATAACAGGTACTGTATCATGCATTCCAGCAACAGTATCAGCTCCATATTCAGTAAACATTATAGGCTTACCAGGACATCTTTTTTCCCAGCATTTTAATTCAGCATCTAGCAATCTTTTTGCTTCATCTAAGTCTCCACCTGCTACATACCAACCATAATATCTGTTAAGACATAATACATCTACTATATCTCCAACTTTACATCTATCAGGTGTTGACATTAAGTATGTAACTACAGTTACAGGTCTTTTTTGTGGATCTAATTCTTTAGTTAATTTTATTAATGGTTCAAAATATTCTTTTGCACCTTCTGAATCAGAATCAGGTTCATTAGCTACACACCACATTACAACACATGGATGATTTTTATCTCTAGAAACTAATTCTCTTATTATTTGTTCGTGAGCTTCTTTAGTTCCAATTTCTTTCCAAGTATCTCTTTTTGCAGCTCCTCCAAATAATGATGTAGCCATGAAGTTTAAGTGTAATCCAACAGCTGGAGTTTCATCTATTACAACAATACCTTCTCTATCAGCAAGTCTCATTATTTCTTCAGAATATGGATAATGAGATGTTCTAAATGAATTAGCTCCAATCCATTTCATTAAGCTAAAGTCTTTAACATTTACAGCTTCATTTATTCCTCTACCATTTACATAAGAATCTTCATGTTTTCCAAATCCTTTGAAATAAAATGGTTTATTATTAATTAAGAACTGTGCATCCTTAACTTCAATTGTTCTTACTCCAAATTCTTCATAATAAGTATCAATTATCTCTTCATTTTCAACTAATTCTACCTTTAGTTTATATAAATAAGCATTCATAGGTTCCCATAAGTGAACATTATTAATAACTAATTTTCCATTTTCACCGTTACCAGAAGCAACAATATTATTATCTTCATCAATTACAGATACTTTTACATCTGATTTTCCAACATATTTTACTTCATAATTAACATATCCTTCTAAGCCATTAAAGTCAGTAATTATTGTTATATCTTTTACATAGCTTTTTGGAGTTGTATAGATCTTAACAGGTCTATGTATTCCTGCATAGTTAAAGAAATCAAAATTAACAAGATTTTTAAGAACCTTTTTACCATTAACTTCTGTTTCTTTAAGAAGACCAACAGGTAAAGTTGTTTCATCTATTATATTATTAACAGCAACAGTTATTCTATTTGTACCATTTTTAATCAAATCATTTATTTCTGCTTCAAATGGAGTATATCCACCTTTGTGACTCATTAATAATTCACCATTTATATATACTTTTGCTTCATGAGTTGCAGAAGCAAATCTTAATACTATTCTTTCAGAAAGTAATATTTTTGGTATAGAAATAGTTCTTTCATACCATACCCAACCAACATGGTCTCTGACCTTTGAAGATTCTATTAAGTCATTATATGAAGAAGGAACTGGCATATTAAAAGTATTTTTTAAAGGACTTTTGTACCATTCTTCTGAAAAACCATTTCCATTATCTAATTTAAAATTCCATATACCACATAGGTCTATAATATTTCTTGATTCAGTAATTATTGGATATAACATAAATAAGATACCTCCTAGATTAATATATTTATAAATTATCTTTTAACATTCGAAATATACTATTTAGATAAATTAGTCTTAAACTTATCAATGAATTCATTTTCACAAGTTCCAATATATTGACTATTAATGAATTTGTTCAAACATTCATTAGCGAATATATTCCATGATTCTTCTTCTTTTTTAACCATTATAGGATAGAAAAGAACATCGTTACTTTTTGCTGAATTTAAGTCGCCCAAAGCATCTCCTATCATTATTACGTTATCTGAAGAATATCCTTTTTCCTTAAGCTTCTTAATACAAAATGCTTTTGAACCTACATTTTGTGTTAATACAATATCTACATGTTCTAATAATTTATGTTTATTCCATTCATCTAAAACAGCTTTTTCGTTTGCAGATGACACTATAGCGATATTAGCGTATTCTTTTGATTTTATTATGGTCTCTTTAACGCCTTTAAACGGTAGCTTTTCATCATCACTCAATGAATCTATTGACTTATTTACTGCTATTGACCATGAAAGTGCTTTTCTAACACATATATTATTTGTAGTCTTCAAATAGTTTTCTAAAGATTCATTTGAAAGTTCTTTTGTTTCTTCAGTCCATTTTAGGAATTCATCTAAACCTTCAATTTTTTTATATGTATCATTGATTTCTGATAAGCTTAAAGCCAATCCTTTAAATCTATTTATACCTCTTGTTAATGTATAAAGATTAATTTCATTCCATCTTTTTAATATAGGTTCTTTCCATTCTTCAAGATTCCATTCTGATACCATACATGGTCCGAAGCATTTTATATGTTTAATATCCATTGTATCTATTGCACATCCATCAGAATCTATGCATATAAGAAATTCCTTATTTTTCTTAAAATTATCTAATATATTACTCATAATTCCACCCATTTCTACCGTATTAGTCAATGTTTACATTTACATACTAGTATACTAGCATATCAAACGTTTACTTTCAATAGGTATATTATACTTTTTTAATATTTATAATAAATAAAAGATAATAATGTATTTATTATAAAGTAGTAGACATTACAGGATTAATTGGATAAAATAATATTCTTCTGAAAATAAATTTTCTAAACATAGTAATTTAAAAATTGTTATTTAAAGATTGAAATAAGTGTAATATATGAAAATACTATCTAAAAATGGAATTTTAAAATTTTTATTTATATGTTATAATTTATTGAAATACTAGTGTACTAGAATTATATATTCAAATACCTATATAAAATAAAAGGGGTATAATTTGATGCAATAATGATTATTTTATTACAATAGAAATTTGTTATATTTATGTATATGAGAAAGTTTGTAAATACTTATCAGATTATATGTGAAAAGTTTACGGAATTTAAATATTAGGGAGATGTTGTTATGATTATTTATGATAAATTAGATAGAGAAACGGGTAAGGATTATGTATATAGAGTATTAAAAGATAATATTATGTCTTTAGAATTAAAACCAGGAGAATTAATAAGTGAATCTGAATTAGCTAAAATACTTAATGTATCAAGAACACCTATACGAGAAGTTCTAATAAGGCTTAAGGGTGAAAACTTAATTGAAGTTAAACCACAAGCTGGAACTTATATATCATTAATAGATTGGAATTTAATTAAAGAAGCTGTGTTTGTAAGATATCATTTAGAAAAAGAAGCATTAAAAGAAAGTTGTGAACATTTTTCTGAAAATGCTTTAATAGAAATGGAAAAATGTATATTTGCACAACAGCTTATAGTAGGAAAAAAGGATAAACTATTAGAATTTCATTATTTAGATAAGCAATTACATAGTTTGTTATTTGAAGGTATAAATAAACCAAATGTATGGGAAAATATTTGTGAAATAAGTTCACATTATAATAGAATGAGATTACTTGCTGAAATGGAAGGTAACAAGGAGTGCTTAATAGAACAACACATTGAGTATTTAAGTATAATAAAAAATAAAGATTATAAATCTATAGAACCTTTAGTAAAAAAGCATATAAAAGATCCAGTTGAATATTGGAAAAGATTAATAGAAGAAAATGAGCTTTTATCTCAATATATAAAAAATAGATAATAGAGAAAAATTTAATTATTCTTTGTTTAGAATGAAGTTATAAAATTTTGCAATTTGATAAAGTAAAATTCTACAACTTCATTTTTTATGCACTTTTTTAAAGAGAATCTATCATAACAATAAGCCTTTAAATAAAAAATGAAAATGTATACAAAAAAACTATTGCAATTCATATATTAATATGCTAGTATACAAGTATGGCAATGCCGGTGCGGCAATTTAAGGAGGAGTAAAAATGAAATTACCATTTAATATAGACCTAAAAGATAAAGTGTGTGTTGTAACTGGAGGTACTGGAGTGCTATGTGGAGCTATGGCTGATGCTATTGCTGAATGTGGTGCAAAAGTTGCAATATTAGCTTTAGGACAAGAACAATGCGATAAGAAAGCTGAAGAAATTAAGGCTAAAGGCGGAGCAGCAATAGGAATAGAGACTAATGTTTTAGACAAAGAAAGTTTAAAAAGAGCACATGAAATAATATTAAAAGAATTTGGAACAGTTGATATATTAATAAATGGAGCAGGAGGAAATCATCCAAAAGGAACTACTACTAAAGAATATTTAGAAGTTGAAGATTTAGAAAATAAAGACTTAATATCATTCTTTGACTTAGATCCAAAAGGAGTTGAATTTGTATTTAATCTGAATTTCTTAGGAACTTTACTTCCATCACAAGAATTCAGTAAAGATATGATTAATAAAGAAGGTGCAACAATAATAAACATATCTTCAATGAATGCATTTACTCCATTAACAAAAATTCCTGCATACTCAGGAGCAAAGGCTGCAGTAAGTAACTTTACTCAATGGTTAGCAGTGCATATGTCAAAAGTAGGCATAAGAGTTAATGCTATAGCACCAGGATTTTTCGTAACAGCACAAAACGAAAAATTATTATTTAATGAAGATGGAACACCAACTGCAAGAACTAATAAAATTCTTAATAGTACACCAATGGGAAGATTTGGAGAAGCTAAAGAATTAATAGGAACATTATTATATTTACTATCTAATGAAGCGTCTGGATTTGTAAATGGAGTTGTAATTCCAGTTGATGGAGCTTTCTCAGCATACTCAGGTGTATAAGAGAAGGTCTTTAATAAAAGGTTCAGCAGAAGATATAGAAGCAATAGCAAAGGAATTTGTTAAGAAAATTTAAGAAATTAGAGTTAATTAAATAAAAAATAATAAATAATAAATTAATATTATGGAGGAGTCTTAAATGGAGATGACATTTAGATGGTATGGCAAAGATGACCCTGTTAAGATAGAGTACATCAAGCAGATACCAGGAATGAAAGGTATAGTAACAGCTATATATGATATTCCAGTTGGTGAGGTATGGCCTTTAGAAAGAATATTAGAATTGAAAAATGAAGTTGAAAGTCATGGACTAAAAATTTCTGTAATAGAAAGTGTACCAGTTCATGAAGATATAAAACTTGGATTACCAACAAGAGATAAATATATAGATAATTATATTCAAACTATAAGAAATTTAGCAAAAGCTGGTATAGATACAATATGCTATAATTTCATGCCAGTGTTTGATTGGACTAGATCTGATTTAAATTATAAATTAGAAGATGGTTCAACATGCTTAATATATGATGAAAAGCAAGTCGCAAAAATGGATCCTGCATTAGGAGAATTAGAGCTTCCAGGATGGGATACTTCTTATGGTGAAAATGGCCTTAAAGGACTATTAGAACAATATAAGGATATAGATGAAGAAGCATTATGGAACAACTTAAATTATTTTATACAAAGAATAATGAAAGTTGCAGACGAAGTTAGGATGAAAATGGCAATACATCCGGATGATCCACCATGGGGAATATTTGGACTTCCTAGAATCATAACTAACTTTGAAAATTTAAAGAGATTTATAGATTTATATGATAGTCCATATCATGGAATAACATTATGTACAGGATCTTTAGGATGTACTAAAGCAAATGACATTGTGGAAATGGTTAATTACTTTGGTAAAGAAAGAAATAGAATTCACTTTGCACATCTTAGAAATGTAAAGATAACAGGGGAAAGTAGTTTCAATGAGGTGGCTCATTTATCAGAAGCAGGATCATTAGATTTCTACAAAATAGTAAAAGCTTATTGCGATTACGACTTCCAAGGACCATACAGACCAGATCACGGAAGAATGATTTGGGGAGAGACTGGAAGACCAGGTTATGGATTATATGATAGAGCATTAGGTGCAGTATATATTAACGGATTAATTGAAGCTATTAAGAAGAATAAGTAGTATAAAGGGAATAAACAAAGGTGCCAGTGTATGATTTTCACTGTCACCTAGTCCCTATAAAAATGGTTGTATGATTACGGATCATAGTTTAAAAAGAATTAGTTTTTATGAGTTTACAGAAGAAGAAATTAATAATATTTCCGTTAAACCATTAACAGGAAAAAATGTAATCATGTGCGCGTTATAAGTGTTCTGTAGCATTGATGATAGCCTTAAGAAAATATATTCTGGAAGGAAAATTATAATGCAACTGAATATAGGAGCTTTAAGAAATAGTAGTACAAGAATGTTTAATAAAGTTGGATAAAATGTAGGGGTTGACAGTATTAATGATGGTGAAATAGCATTTTTAATTTATAGAATATTGGATAAATTAAACAAAGGGACAAGCATTTAAAACTATTTTATATTGTCTAAATCCTAAGGATAACGAACTTATAGGGACTATAATCGAAAATATTTATTATAGAAATGCTGAAAGATATTTTGTAAGATAAATATTTGTCAATAATATGGGTATTTGGGTTGCTAAATTGGAATTAAATCAAATTCCAGTTTGGCTAATATTACAGATCTTATGAAAATGTATACATAAAGAGAATTATTTGTAGAGGTGATTTTATCATGGTGCTAGATTTAATAAGCAGAAAAGAAAGTAAAGTAACAGAATTTAATAATGGAGATAAAATTGGATATGCTCTTGGAGACTTTGGATGTGCAATATTCTTTGCATTCGTAAGTAGTTATCTAATGTTATTCTACACAGATATATTAGGAATTAGTGCAGCTTCAGTTGGGATGTTATTTGTAGTAGCAAGAATATGGGATGCAATTAATGACCCAATAATGGGAGTTATAGTTGATAAAACTAAAGCTTCAAAACATGGTAAATTTAGACCGTTTGTAGTTAAGTTTGGAGTACCTATGGTTTGTATTGGTGTATTAGCATTTACAGCGATTCCAATGTTACCAGATAATTTAAAACTGCCTTATGCATATATAACATATATTTTATATGGCATGCTTTATACAGCAGTTAATATTCCTTATGGGTCATTAGCATCTGTTATGACTGATAAAGAAAATGAAAGAACTGCATTATCAACATTTAGAAATTTAGGTTCTATGATAGCTAATATATCAGTTATGATCATTGTTCCTAAAATTGTTTTTGCGGTAGATGGTTCAGTTACAGCAGGTGGGTTTATGCAATGTGCAATAATCCTTGCAATAATTTCAACAGTTTCATTTATTTTTAGTTTCAGATTAACAAAAGAAAGAATAGTTCGTAATGATGATACTTCTAATGAGAAGAAAGAAAAAGTAGGAATTGGACAAACTATAAAATTCTTATTAAAAAATAGAGCATTTGTAGGGGTAGCATTGGCATCATTTACTATGATGGGATCTATGCTTACTGTAAGCGCATTAAATGTATATTTATTTAAAGATTATTTCCATAGCCCAGCATTAACAGCTATAGGTGGCATGATAGGAATGATAGCTTCACTTACAGTTATGCCTCTTGTAGGTACTTTAGTAAAGAAATTTGGTAAAAAGGAATCGGCAGTATTAGGTGGAGCATTTGCATCAATAGTATATACAGTATTATTCTTTATACCAAATATAACTCCAACTATCTATATTGCATTATCATTTGTTGCTGGATTAGGTACTGGAGTAATTAATACATTAGTTTGGGCATTAGTTGGTGATGCTATAGATTATCAAGAATACATATCAGGTGAAAGAAAAGAAGGCATAGTATATTCATCATATTCATTAGCAAGAAAATTAGCTCAAGCTATTTCAGGTGGTATTGGTGGATTTGCATTATCAATATTAGGATATCAAGCTGGTGCAGCACAACAAGCAGAAGCTGTTGGTATAGGTATTAAAAATATAATCTTAGGGCTGCCAGCGGCAGGATATTTAATTACAACATTAGTATTAATGTTTGTATACAATCTTTCAAGAAATAAGTTAAAAGAAGTTAGAGAAGAATTAAATAAGAGAATGGCTTAATATAAGTTGGTAAATAAAGTGGATACTAACATAATATTAAAGCATGTTAGTATTCACAATTAATGTATAGAAAATATATAAATGAAGGGTGAGAACAAATGATGGTAAATTTAAAAGCAAAACCTTATAACTTAGATGATGAATCAATTAAATGGGTAAAAGAAACTATAGAAGGAATGTCTATAGAAGAAAAAATCGGTCAATTATTTATAAATATGGGAGCTAGTAGAGATGAAGAATATTTAAAAGATGTTCTTAATAGATATCATATTGCTGGTGTACGTTATAACCCAGGTAGTGCAGAAGAAGTTTATGAACAAAATAGAATATTACAAGAAAATAGTAAAATTCCTTTATTAATTGCTGCAAATACAGAAGCAGGTGGAAATGGAGCATGTACTGATGGTACATATGTAGGTACAGAAACAAAGATAGGGGCAACTAATGACAAGAGATTTGCTTATGAATTAGGGCGTGTTTCAGGAGTTGAAGCTGCTGCAATCGGATGTAACTGGAGTTTTGCTCCAATCGTTGATTTGGATATAAACTGGAGAAATCCAATAATATCAAGCAGAACTTTTGGTGATGATGTTGATAGAGTTTTAGAATTTTCATTAGAATATATGAGAGGAATTCAAGAAAGTGGAATAGCACCAGCTGCCAAGCATTTTCCTGGAGATGGTATAGATGAAAGAGATCAACATTTATCATTTGCACCAAATTCATTATCACCAGAAGAATGGGATGCTACATTTGGTAAAATTTATGGTGGATTATTTGATGCTGGCCTTCCATCAATAATGGCTGGTCATATCGCATTACCACAATATGTTCGTTACTTTAAACCAGATGCAACAACTAAAGAAGCAATGTTGCCAGCAACATTAAATAAATACATCTTAACAGATTTATTAAGAGGAAAAATGGGCTTCAATGGTTTAGTTGTAACTGATGCAAGTCACATGGTTGCTATGACTTCAGCTATGAAACGTAGTGAAATGCTTCCAACAGCAATTGCTGCAGGTAGTGACTTATTCTTATTCTTCAATGATCCAGACGAAGATTTCAATTGGATGATGGAAGGATACAAAAATGGAATTATAACTGATGAACGTTTAGAAGAAGCTTTAACTCGTATATTAGGAACTAAGGCTGCTTTAGGGTTACACAAGAAAGCTAAAACAGAAATTTTACCTAATAAAGAAGAAGCAATGGCTAAAATCGGATTGCCAGAAAATAAGGCGATTCAAGATGAAGTATCTGATAGAGCTATTACATTAGTAAAGAATAATGAAAATATATTCCCAATTTCACCAGAAAGACAAAAGAGAGTTTTACTTGTTGAAGCAAAAGGACATGAAGGTGGATTTGGTAAGTTTATAGAAATAATGAGTGGAAAACAAAAGAGTGCTATGGAAATCACTAAGGAGCTTTTAGAAGCAGAAGGATTCCAAGTAGAAATATATGAATCTCCGCTTGATAAAGTAATGAAACTCCCAGTAGATGAAATGAGACAAGCACTTGGTAATGTATATGCAGCTAAACGTCCAATATCAGATTTAACTGATAACTATGATTTAATTATTAACATAGCAAATGTTACTCCAAATACAGATCAAAGATTACAATGGCCAGCAAGTAAAGGGACTCCAGATGTTCCATTCTATGTAAATGAAATACCAACAATATTTGTTTCTGTAAATTGTCCGTTCCACTTAGCTGATGTACCACAAGTTAAGACATACATTAATGCATATGATAACAAAGAAGGTACATTAAAAGCATTAGTAAATAAGATGACAGGAAAATCAGAATTCGTAGGAGTAAGCCCTGTTGATGCATTCTGCGGTTTGGAAGAAACAAGATATTAGAGAATAAGTATAAAGATAGGGTATTTAATATGAATGCTCTATCTTTATTATTTTGTTTAATTAGTACTAAGAAATAATGTAATATTTATAGATTTTATTTGTTAATTTGATAGGCTATTTTATAACAAATAAAATTTTATAATTGTTAAGATAAATTCATATTTAATATGAATAATTACTTCATAATTAATAAATAAAAATAGTATTAGTTATTATACTTTTTGTAAAGAATGTTTTTTATGAAAAAATTTTATTTGATGCTGATACTCCACTATAAAAACGTTACAATTAGTCGAAATATAATATATAATATTCTTGTAAATATAATATTATACATGGGAGGAAGAGAAGATGAGTTTATTACAAAAGATAGAAGAAAAAAGAAAGAAAAAAATAAGAGCTGAAAGAAACAAGAAAGCAGCTATAGCTACAGTAGGTGTTTTAGCTGGAACAGTTGCTGGAATATTAGTAGCGCCTAAATCAGGAAAAGAAACTATCCAAGATGTAAAGGATAAATCGAACCAATTAAAAGATAAAATAAGTGATAACGTACAAGAAACTAAAGTTAAAGTACAAGATTCTAAAGAAAAAATAAGAGAATATTTAGAATCTAGAAAAAAGAATAAGGTTCAAGAAGATGTGGAAGAAAACATATCTGATGAAAGCAATGAATTAGAAGTTAACGAAATTAATAATAATTTAGAAGAGAGTGCTACAGAGGCATAATAAAATGTATATAGATTTAAATTTAATATATTTAGTGTTAACGTTGTTAGGGTGTGTTACATTAGTATATATAATAATAACATTAAATAATTTTAACAAGCTGATTAAAAATGCCGATGATATATTAAAAGAAAATAAAAAGTCCATAAATGATTCAGTATCTAAGGTTCCTGAAGTAATATCTAGCCTTAAAGAAGTTGGAACAGATATGAAGGATATTACAGAAGCTATAACTGAGGTTACTGCAGAATTCATAGTTACAAAAGAAAATATTAAATCTAATTTTGATGTAGCAACAGATATATTAACTATTTTAAAAAGTGTTTTTAAGAAGTAAGGAGTAGACAAGCTAGATTATATATGTTTAGGATAATCTAGCTTGTTTTATTTTTTATATAAATATAGAAGATATAAAAAAGGATTTATTAGATAAAGGATATGAAATTCAAGAGTAGTATTAGGGAATAGAAATAATATTGATTTTTTTCAAGATATTCTTACTGTATATTTTTACAGGGGAATATCTTTTTTTGCTTATTATATCTATTGAATTATATTTGAAAGTGGTATAATTTATAATATGCAATTTCAATATTATGGTT
>DPOH01000010.1 GCA_003539755.1 Clostridium sp. | reverse complement strand
TTATAAAATTGAAGAGATTCAAAAAAGTATAATAAATATAACTCAAAAGGTTGATACTGGAAAGGTAAGTGTAAAGTTGCCTAACTAAGATAAAATAGATAATATATTAAATTTTTTATATATTAAATATTATTAGTGAAAGGGGAAGTAATATTGAATGCAAAGCTTAAGTTATTCTTAGCAACATTCAGTGTTGTAGCAGTATTTTCTGTAGGTTCATTTGCTGTAGGAAAACAAATAACTAAAAGGCAGATGCAGTCTCAATTGCAAACATACACCATGTCTGGAAGTTATCATAATGATCAGCAATCTACTGATATTGCAGTAGTAAATCAAGATAATGGAGTAGATTATAATGGAAAGGATATGAATTATGCTACTGATTTATTAAAATCTGTTGATAATGACTTTATTCTTACCAATAGGGAGGCGGCTAAAAAAGGATTAGAAGATGGAAAGTATGGAGCTATGGTAGTCCTTCCAGGGAATTTTTCTAAGAATATAACTACAATTAATGATGTAACACCAACGCAAGTAGAAATTTATTATGAAGAAAATAGAAATTTAAGTTCTGAAAATAAGATGATAGTTTCAGCAAAAGTATCTGATTTTGAAAAAAAGATAAATAATAAATTAAGCTACATGTATGTATCATCTGTTTTTGATGAGCTTCATAAAGGACAGGATTTTGCGGAAGAAATAATGCAGAATGATGATGAAGATTTAGATGCAATAAATTCAATAAACAATTTTGATATTTTAAAATCTATTAATTTAACTCAGCTTGAAGAACAAAAGATTGATATAAAGGATATTGATTTTAATAAGAATTTTTCTGATAACAAAGATATAATCAAACAAATTGATACATTATATAGGGACAGGCTTCTTGCTAAAGAAAAAGACTTTGATGACATAAGAAATGAATTGTTAAATGTCACTGGAAATAATGTAGAAGGTGTAAAGACTTATAGAAGCAAGATTGAAAATATGACACCAGAACAACTTAAAGAAGCTTTAAGTAAAAGACATGATTATAATTTTAGTACATTATCTAGTGATTATGAAATGAATGTAGATGAAGTAAATAAGTTTGTTGATGAATTTACCAAAGAAGGTGGAGGAATTGATAATCTTGTTAATACATATAAGGATAAGGTATTAACAAAGTTAGATGAAAATGCAAAAAGTAGTATAAAGAAAACTAGTGATAATATTGAACAAACAATAAAAGATACAAAGGAAGGCTCAGAATTAATAGATAGCGGAGTATTGAATAATATAACTAGTGTCCAAAGAAGTATGGCAGACATGACTGACAATAGAAATTTTAATTCTATAATGGAGGAAAGGAATTTTTATAGTGACATAATAAGTGAGGTTATATTAAATGATCCAAGCGCTTTTGATAATGCATATAAAAATGCTGTTATACGAAATCAAGTCACAGTTGGGAAAATTCTTAAAGATCCTTCTTTAGGTTTTTGTCCAGGAAATATATTTTCAGATTGGAATGAATTTAAAAATGAGCTTATAAATGCATCAAAAGATAATTCTTACAACATAAATAGATCGGCTAAGTATAAAAATGTTGTTGATTTAGAAATAGAGGAAAATAAGAAATTACTTTCTGATTCTGCAAATAATCTTAGAGATATAAAAGAAAAATTAAACAATATATCATCTGATAATGAAAAAATTAAGAATGATTCAAATTATAAGTATATGGAAAAAATGTTCTCGTCAGATTCAAGTGATTCAATAGAACAAAGATTAAAGCTTAATGATCTTCTTGTTAAAGAAATCAAGATTAATCTTACTGGAAATACAAAAGAGAATTTATTAAATACTATTAGAGATAAAAATAAGATAGTAGTGGATGATACTAAAAATAAAGTTCAAAAGGAAGTTGAAGAAGTTATTTTAAGAGAGAGCCCAATTGATGTAAATAAGGTTCTCGAAATATTTGACAAAAACTATATGCATAAGTTTGACACATTAATTGGTATGATAACTAATTTAGATAGAACTAAATTAAAGCCTGAAGAAGATGATGATGTTTTAAAATTATGGCTAAAATGTGATGAGCAAAATGGCCAGCTTGAGGATTCTGTAAATAATCAAATAAAGGATTATGATGATGCATTTATTAAGATACAGGAAAATGCTGATAAACATGTAGATACAATGAGACAAGATCTTGAAAATGGAATTCAATTATCTCAGGAGCAGATTGAATCAGCATTAGAAAATGCAAAGAAAACTAAAAATAATACAGCAGATTCAAATCAACAAAAGCTTGGATCATTATCAAAGGTTCTTTCTAATACAAGAGTTGGTTCAGTTGAAAATAACGATGTTTATAACTTTATAGTAAGTCCGGCATCAACAATTAAAACTGAAAGTTTAGCAGCAGCAAAACCTGCTAAGGTTTCATTTGTAGATAAGTATAGATACCATATTTTCCTTTTAGAATTAGCAGCAGTGTTTATAATTTTTGATGCTGCAATAGCATTATTTTATTGTGCTGCTAAGAAACGTAATTGGCTTAAATAGAAATTGATTAAAGACTGTTTTGGAACTAATATTTATTAGTTTCAAGGCAGTTTTTTTATTTATTATATACAATTTATATAAAAATACTAAAATATGAGAATATATGGTACAATATTATATGTTTAAAATTTACAAAAAAGATATAAAAAGGAGTTAAAAGTAGATATTGTTGAATAATAATAGAGGTGAATTTGTATGGCAGAGAGCGATGAAAAGAAAGTTAATTATTTACTGTTTTATGAAGTGATACATAGACTTAAAGGGCTAAAAGATCAGATGGATGAACAGAAAGAGAAACTTTCTACAACTAATAAAATACTTACAGATGAAGAAAAATGGAAGGGTGTATCAAGAAATTATTATCATGAAATAACTTTAGATCAGGAGAAAAAGTTAAAAGAAACCAATGAAGCTCTAGGTAATTTAATATCTGATCTTGGTGATACTTTAAATAGTTTCAGTCTTCTCGATATATTAACAGCAAAAAAATTCGAAGAATAGAGGGAGATAGTAGAATGGGATGTTATTGTAGAGAAATATCTATAATGAGTGATGATATTGGAACTATAGGAAGCTGCATATCAAACTTAATTAAAATAAAAACAGTTAGTGAAGAAATATTTAATGACGTAGTACAAGCAGCTGATAATTTGAACAACAATATAGATATTACGAATAAAGAAAGTGTAGTATCTGCACTAAAGGATTTATGTAAGGATGAATCAGGTGATATAGATAAGGTAGCACAGGAATGGAAAAGTTTTAAAGAATCACTTGAAAATAGACTTGAAGAAATGAGAAGAAGTGATAGTGATTATCATGAGGCGCAGAGGAGAAAACATGAACATAAAGATAGTAATGAATAAGTATGGAGGTATATTATATGAGTGTAGATAGGGATTATTTAGTAGAGTTGCAGACATTAGGCAGTTGTATATTAGAATACTCAGCTATAAGAAATAAACTTAAAGAACTATTGGATTCGTGTAATAAGCAAACAAATAGATTATATATAAGAGGATGGAAAGGAGAATCCATGGACTCCTTTAAAGAGAAGTTTGATAAATGGGTAAAGGATGGAAATGATTTTTGTGAAAATATGAGCATGCTGGAAGATGCACTTAAGGTAATGTATAAAAATGCATCAGACCTTAAAGATGATGGAGGAAAACTTTCAAGTTATTTATAGGAGGGAATAATGAGCAGACTGGGTATAAAATATGATGGATGTAAAACTACAGTTGATGATTTGAAGAAAATAAGCAATTTTAAATATAATGACTTAATTAGTGATTTAGAAAGTGTATTAAGAACAGCAGAAGGACTTACATATAAACCAGATACTTCAGGAGTAAGCAATTCAATTTCAAAGGCTGAAGAACATAAACAGAAAATAATGAATTTTGCAAATGGATTAGATAGCTACGCAGAAAAGCTATATAACTTTGATAATAGCTTTTACAATAATTTTGTTAAGTTAGATGGGACAAACAGTGAAAATTATAAATCAAATATAAGTGATATAAATATAAGTGATGATGAGATAGAAAGTCTTGCATTAAATGATGCAACTAGTTTAGAAGCTTTATTATTTAAGATTAATAAAATAGTAAACTATGATTTGAGTTTAGGTAATGATTCTACAATTGGTAATATAAAAAATGAGCTTAGGGATTTTATATTGTCTGATGAAAACCCTAAAGCGCTTAAATATCTTTTAAGAGGTAATTCCTTTAAAGTAATCAGAACTGATGAGGGTGTATTTATAAAACTCAAAAAGGGAGATATTGATCCATCTGATTTGCAAAAGTGTGCAAAGTACTTACATGATGAACTTAACGCATTGAGTGATAGACAGCTTGCTAATATATTAAGTGGAGAAGATACCAAAAATATAAGAAAACTGCAAAGATTTGTTGAAAGAGCATTTAGTAAAGAAGGAGCTAAAATTTATGATGCATCTAGAAATAAGTTAAGCAAGTATGCAAAATGGCTTTCTAGAGGAGAATTTGATGATTTAAATGGGTTTATTAAAGACTCTAAATTAAGTTTTTGGAAGTATACTTTGAAAAATGCTAAAGAAGCTGCAAAGGATGATTTGCTTGGAGAAGCAAAATATATCAAGGATAACTTAGGAAAGAGTGTGAAGAGTTTTAAATCAGGAAATTTATTGGATGATGTCAAAAATGCAAAAGTTTCTAAGCTGGAGTTTTTAGGAAAGGCAGTTGGTGTTGTTGATAAGGTAAATACTTTATGGAACAATGCAAATGATGATCTTAAAGACGAAAATGGAAATTGGGATTTTACTGATGCAAAAAAGGATAAAAAGTTTGTAGTAGACACGGCAGTAGATTTAGGAACAAGTGCAGGAGCAGCAGCAGCAGGAGCTGCAATTGGTTCTGTAGTACCTGGCATAGGAACAGTAGTAGGAGCAGCAGCAGGAGCTGCTATATCTGTTGGTATTAATCATAAATTTATAGGAGAACCTCCTAAGAGCATAGTTGATGAAACTAAAGAATTAGCTAATAAAGCTGTAGATAAAATAGGAGATACAATAGGAAAAATATTTTGGTAGCGATTTAGGGGGAAGAGATTTTGTTTGGATTAAAAAAGTGTAAAGAAGAAGATTTTTATCAATTTACTTATTCTAATAGAAAATATTATCCTGAAAATTTTGATGGTTTTTTATTAGGAATTTTGATAGGCATATTTGCTTTTGGTGGAATAGAATATTGTTATCTTTCAGTAATAGATATACCTAATAAGAGTATTATAGATATAGGATGTATTGCTTTTGTAGTGATAAATATACTGATTCTAAAAATGATTAGGATAAAAAATAAAAAATATTCTTACATGTTTCAAAAGCCGTTAGTATTGCTTTTAAGTTTATATTGGTTTATTTTTTCATTTTCTATATATCCTGCGCCATTAATTCTTGGAATTGCAGAACATCATGTGGCTCTTGTTAACTCTGTCATATGTGCAGTAGCTATAGGCTTAATTTATTTTAATGTAATATTTATAAGGCTTATTTATCTTATTAGACATGGGCAAATGAGAAAAGAGTGTGAAGGATTATATGAACGACTTATAAGCAGCAAAATAACAGTTGGAGCTGGTGTATCGATACCATTCATAGTTATATCAGGCAAATTAGCACGTAATGCAACAAAAGTAATGGATAGTGCAGGGAATAAAGTTGGCCCTTTAATAATGATGCTTATATTTGGGTTTATAATAAATATTGTTGTTTGTACTCTTATACCAGAATGTATAATAGTAGCATATTGTAAATTCAGATTTGAATCATTTAATATACCAGGTGATCCTAAAGTTAGAGAAAGAATATATAAGTTAGAAGAAAGACGTAAAAGGCGTGAACGAAATAATATGCAAATGATTAAAAAAGATGATAATAATAATCATAAAAAACGTAAGAAACATAAAAAACGTAATAAATGATGTAAATTCTGTTTGGATTAAAAAGTGTAAAGAAAGGAATGAAAAAATGTGAAAATTAAAAGAAGTCCATTAATATTTCATAATGTTATAAGTACAAAAGTAGAGTGTAGGAAATATGACTGGGTAGGTTATGCTAGAGAGCTTCGTAATGCAATTATAAAAAATGGGCTTTATGCTACTGGACCTGTTATATATACTGTAGAGGATACAGATAAAGATAATAATATGTGCAGATTTTGTTTGTACATACCAATAAATACTGAAATTGAAATGGAAGCTAATGATAAGTATGAATTTAAAAAAGAAATGAAGTTTGATGATGGTTTGACACTAAGACATGCTGATCTTGAAGATGATATTGAAACAGAAACTTATGATACATTAAGAGCAGCGGCTGGAAATTACAAGCTTAAATTGAAAGAACCATTTTATAATATATATCTTGATGTCTATGGCGATGGAATAATAGATGTATATGCACCTATAGAAGGAGCAGATGGAGGCAGAAATGATTAATACTTTTGATCATATAAGATTGACTAATGTAATTTCTAAAAAATATTATTTTAATTATAAAGATTTTGAAGAGGTTATGAAGGGTTTTTTAAATAAAGTAAATGAACTTGGAGTACAGATAAAAGGATTTCCTTTTTACACAATTAATAGATTTCCAGAAAAAGATGAAAATACAGCTATGGAATTTTTTATTTCGGTAAGAGAAAGTACTGTAAAAGTACCAGAAGATATGATGTTTCACAGCTATTTTAGTATTGAAGACATGATATCTATGACAGTATTTGAAGATTACGAAGAGAATTGTGAAAAAGCATTATATGAACTACAGAAATTTATAGAGGAAAATAATATGAATCAGGTAACTCCATTTTTCAATGTAGTCAGTGGAGATGATACGCTTCAGTATATTACCTTAAAAGTAGGTGTAATAAAATAGAGTAATTAAACAAATAATAATTGAATAGTGTAGTAAGTTTATGTAGACAAGCTACTATTAAGTTAAATTAATGGTAGTTTGTTTTTTAGTGTGCCCAGCATGGGCAACAACTTGACGGTGAAAGTCCGTTGTGGGCTTGGTAGTGGGAACCACTAGCCAAGGGCAAGGGTGTCCATCGTGAGGTGGAATCTGAAGGAAGTCTAAGGCAAATTCTTGGTCTGAGGAACACGAACTACATATAAGGCTTACTAAGGACGGA
>DPOH01000233.1 GCA_003539755.1 Clostridium sp. | reverse complement strand
ACTATATCACCTATCACAACTTCATCACTACTAACAGACTGTTGTATTCCATCCCTTATAACAACAGCTTCAGTAGAAATAAAAATCATAAGTTTATTAATACCACTAACTCAGATTACATGATAGAATATACTTAAAAATATATTTATAAGTAAGATAGCAGTACATATAAACACATAAATATAACTAGTAAATGAAAATAATACAATGGATATTATAATAAATAATAATGTATACTTTTGTATTATTTCATCAAAAATATATTTATATATTTTTTTATTATTATGAATTTCTATTTTATTACTACCATATTTTCTTTTTAATATCGGTACTCTTGCGTCCTTTATTCCATTTTTAATATCACTCTCAAGCAATTCAACAATTCGACTCCACGAATTATTACAATACTTTTCCAAAAACCCCACCATCCTATGTGCTTTCTTCTCTATTTCAATCTAATTATACGTACTAATGCTATAAAAGGCAAAACATAAATCACCATATATTTTCGTAATGATTAATTCAAGCTTAATCAAGTTTTTACTTTTTTGTTTTAGGATTGAATATAAGAGCCATTAAATATCCAAAAAATATAGATGCTGTTATACCTGCTGCTGCTCCTTTAATACCACCTGTAAAAGCTCCTAACAGTCCTATTTCCTTAACTTCTTTTATAGCCGATTTAGCTAACGCATTGCCAAAGCTTGGTAGTGGTACTGTTGCTCCAGCTCCCCCTATATCCACTAATTTGTCATATAATCCAAATGCACCTAATATAGCACCTAGAGTCACAAACACAACTAGTATTCTTCCTGCTGTCAACTTAGTAAGATCAATTAATATTTGTGCAATAACGCAAATTAATCCCCCAATTATAAATGCATTTATATAATCCATAAAAAAACTCCTCTTTTAATTGAATTTTATTTTAATTCATTTCTATAGAAACTGCATGCGCAATTCCAGGTATTGTTTCTCCTTGAAGCGATGAAGTTGTACTCATAAGTGCTCCTGTAGATACTAATAATACTTTCTTTATTTCTTTTTTCAAAAGTTTTTTATATAAGTATCCAGTAAAAACTACAGCTGAGCATCCACATCCACTTCCTCCAGCATCTGTATTCTGTTTCTCATTATCAAATATTATTTCTCCACAATCAATATGATTATCCCTTATATCATATCCATACTCTATAATTAATTTATCTGCTAATTCACGTCCTATTTTTCCAAGATCACCAGTAGCAATCACATCGTAATCACTTGGGTTTCTTCCTGTATCTTTAAAATGATTTACTATTGTATCTACTGCTGCTGGTGCCATTGCAGCTCCCATATTATTAGCATCTTTTTGCCCAAAATCTTTTACTTTCCCTGTTGTAACATATGTAACTTCAGGATAATCTCCCTCATGCCCTAAAACAACTGCTCCTGATCCTGTTACTGTCCATTGAGAAGTCTGAGGTCTTTTAGAACCATAATCTAACGGAAATCTAAACTGCCTTTCAGCCGAACTAAAATGTGACGATGTAGTTGCAACAACATAATCTGCAAATCCACCATCCATAATTATTGATGCAAGACTAAGTGACTCTGACATTGTTGAACATGCTCCATATAATCCAAAAAAAGGTATACTAAATTCTCTAGCAGCAAAACTCGAAGAAATTATCTGATTTAATAAATCTCCAGAAAATAAATAATCTATATCAGTTTCTTCTAAATCTGCCCTTTTAATCGCTTCACTTATAGCTGTAAACATCATTTGACTTTCAGCCTGCTCAAAACTATCTTTTCCACACGTGTCATCATTTAATATTTCATCAAAATATGAACTTAAAGGTCCCTCACCTTCTTTGGGCCCAACTATTGAGTAAGTTGCTATTATTTTAGGAGGATGTTCTAGCTTTACTGTTTGTGATCCAACCTTTTTCTTTTTCATCATAGCCATAATATAACTCTCCTTTTACCTTTGAATTAACAAAATTATATAATAAATAATTCCAATTATTACTGAACTCCCTATACCATATACTAAAACAGGACCAGCAATAGTGAACATCTTTGCAGCTACTCCAAATATAAATCCTTCTTTTTTAAATTCTATTGCAGGTGACACCACAGCATTTGAAAAACCTGTTATAGGTACTACTGTACCTGCACCTCCAAAATCTGCAAGTTTACTATATGTACCAGTTCCAGTAAGTAATGCACCTAAAAAAATCATTATTATAGGTACTATATTCATTACCTGTTCTTCTGGAAAACCAAGGTCCGAAAAAATATTATGCACAAATTGTCCTATATCGCAGATTAATCCTCCAATCAAAAAGGCCTGCCAACAATCCTTAAATATTTTTGATTTTGGAGTAACCTCATTTGCCATAGTTTCATATTTCTTTTTTAAATTATCTTCCTTTCTTTGACTCTTATTACTCAATATACTCACTCTCCTTTTATTAAGCTTATTATTTGTTAATTTAATAGTTTTAATTCAAAAGCTAACTCATATAAATACAAAACTTTACGTACAAAAAAAGAAACTACTTACTCTTACATAAATAGTTTCTTCTAATAATTTATTATATTTTTTTTCATATCTAACTCCATTATTTTTTCTTATAGTTTTCTATTAATTTTTAATATAGTTATTCCTCCAGTTTCTTTTTCATCTGACGGAGAACCTTTTTCTCTATCCTCGATACTTGAACTTGACTTATACCAAGCATATTAGCTACCTGGACTTGAGTTTTATCCTTAAAGTAACGAAGTATTATAATCTGTCTTGCTTTTTCATCCAAGCTACGTAATGCCTCCTTAAGCGCTATCTTTTCAATCAAATTAGTATCTTCGGAACTCTTTTCACTTAATTTATCAATCAGCAGAACTGGAGCACCATCATCCTGATGTATAGTATCATATAAATATTGCAGTGTGTTAGATGATTCCATAGCAAATACTATTTCTTCTTTTTCTACCTCAGCATATTCTGCCAATTCTTCTATTGTAGGCGGCCTCTTCAATTTATTTGTAAGTTCTTCTTTATAAAAATGAATTTTTCTTGCAAGGCTTTTTACATTACGACTTACTTTTATCATTCCATCGTCTCTTAAAAAACGCTTTATTTCTCCTATTATCATTGGAACAGCATAAGTTGAAAATTTAACATTAAAATTCAAATCAAAATTATTAATTGCCTTAACTAATCCAATTGAACCAATTTGAAATATATCTTCATATTCATAACCTCTATTTAAGAACTTTTTGCTTATAGATGCAACTAAAGGAAGATTCATCTCAATCAATTTATTCATAGCATCATTATCACCTTTTTTAGCTAAAGATAATAATTCACTATTTTGATTATAATTATAGTCCTCTCGTTTAATATTCCCTCTTTCCATATTATTCACCTAACTTACCATGCTGAATTTCTTCTTAATTACTACCTTAGTGCCTATTCCTTTTTTGCTTTCGACTTTCAAATCATCCATAAATGTCTCCATTACTGTAAATCCCATTCCTGATCTCTCAAGGTCAGGCCTTGAAGTATACAAGGGTTCCATAGCCTGTGCTACATCATCAATTCCTTTACCTTTATCTTCTATAGATATAATAACCTCTCTATCTTTTATTTCTGTTTCAATTCTGATTATTCCATCTTCTCTACTTTCATATCCATGTATTATGCAGTTAGTTACTGCTTCTGACACAGCAGTTTTAACATCACTTATCTCATCTATTGTAGGGTCCAACTGAGCTACAAAAGCAGCAACAGCAACTCTAGCAAATCCCTCATTCTGAGATTTACTTAAAAACTCTAAATTCATTTTATTTTCAGACATGATTAGCCCCCTCCTCTAAATACTCATCACAGCTTCATTAACAGTACTATATTTTTTTATTACTTTATATAAACCTGCAAGGTCAAATATCTTATCAACATTTTTATTTACTTCTACTACGCAAAGTTTTCCTCCTATATTAGAAACTTTTTTATAGCGTCCTATAACAGCACCAATTCCTGAGCTATCCATAAAGGTAACTCCTGAAAAGTTTAATATAATTTTTGTTATGTTATCTTCATCAATCTTATTATCTACCTTTACCCGTACTGATTCTGCACTATTATGATCAAGTTCTCCACTTAAATTAACAATTAAAATATCATTCTTTCTCTCAAATCCTATATACATTTATTTAGAAGCATCCCAATTAATATAATATTAACACTTGAGATATACTCCATTCACCTCCTTGCACAAGACCTTTTTACCATATTTTAACATATTTTTTAGTGCAACGTCAATTATTTTGTTCATTATAATTTAAACTTATTCTATATTACGAAAAACTCAGCGAAAAATAATACTTATCACTGAGTTTTAGACTACTATTTCTTCTTTTTATTATTTCTATATTTAGATAATTCATCATCTATTTCTTTAAAAAAGCCCTTAACTGATTCACCTTTGTTTAAAATCAATATCTCAATAGCATCATCAAGATTTTCCATAGTATATATATGAAATTTGCCTTTTCTAATATCTTCTTCTACTTCTCCACTTAAAATTAGTTCATTTACATTTGTACTTGGAATAAGAACAGCTTTATTTTCAATTGTATCTATTTCTCTGCAAACTCTATGAAATCCCTCAATTTTTTCATTAACACCTCCTATAGGCTGTATTTCTCCAAACTGATTTATCGATCCTGTAACTGCAATATTTTGTCTTATAGGCCTCTTACTTAATGCTGATAATATACATATTATTTCTGCAACTGATGCACTATCACCTTCAATCATTCCATAGGTCTGTTCAAAGCTTAACTGCAAATCTACAGGTAGTTTTTCATAGGGACTTAAAAGGCTACTTAATAAACCCTGTAATATTG
Source organism: Clostridium sp. (assembly GCA_003539755.1). Lineage (GTDB taxonomy): Bacteria > Bacillota > Clostridia > Clostridiales > Clostridiaceae > Clostridium. Next base: position 4,286 of record DPOH01000233.1, on the reverse strand, counting down.
AAATAGATTTTTCATGGATACTTCCACTCAATTTACATTCCTTTTGAATATCTATTATCCTTCCTTCCCCTTGAAGTGCAAGGCAAGTCACTCTCATAGGTTTTCCAAAACTGTAGCTTCCAGTTCCCACAACTGCCAGTGCATTAACTATTCCAACCCTTTCCCCAGTTGTAGTAAATAAAATTTTTTTACTTCTATAACTTTCAATTACTTCATCTAATATTTTTTCTTCTTCATAAGCAATATCAATTATATCTTCTCTTGTTATCTCTTTTCTATCTTCTATTTGGGCATTATTATTAGCTAAATATAAAATTCTATTTAAATAATAATCATCTACTGATATTTTTCTTCTATCTCCAGCAATTCTTGCTAGATACTTAACTATTTCATCAACTGCATCATCATTAATATTTAATAATCTATCCTTTTTTATCTTGCTTTCTATCATAGCTATAATTGAATTTCTAGAAAAGCTATCATATTTTATTTCTGTATCTGCTTCTATCTTTATAGGAAATATTCTTTTAAAATCTTCATCTTTATCAAATAATATTTCATAACTTTCATAATCACCAATCAGTATTACCTTAACATCTATAGGAATACTTTCTGGTTTCAAACCTGCAATCGAAAGTACATCGAGATAATTTTTAGTATAATTATAATCAACAATTCCATGAGTTAATGCTTTTTTCAAATAATAATAACTACTACCACTACTTACTAATGAACTTAACCTTAATATTAAACATCCACCATTTGCTTTAATAAGGCTTCCAGCATTAATTAATGAAATATCAGTAGTATATGATCCATTTGTATTCCTATACTCTATATTTCCAATTAAATTTGAAATAGTAGGGTCCTCTTCATATATTACTCTAGGATGTTCTATCTCTGAATTATCCACAATTACATTAACATCATATTTTTTAAATATATCTTGAATATCCTCTTCATCATCTTCAAGATTAATAGAATAACATTCCACAACTTCATCATCTATAGCAGCAAATATTTCAACTAGATATCTATAAACATTATCCTCAGTGATAAATTCTAACAAAAAATCATCTTTATATTTTTGCATATTTTGTCCTAAGTAGTCTTTATATATATTTTTTAATTTTCCTATTGAATCGGTTTCAATTTCTTTTAATTTTTCTAGAACTATCTCTGCTTCTTTTTTTAAATTACTTGCTTGCTTTTCAATACTTTCTTGAGTTTCCCCTTCAAGATTATTATATTCGTCCTTAGTCATCTCATCTCCCTGATCTTTTAAAGGAACAAATACAAATCCATTACTTGTAGCCTTAATATCAAAATTCTTAGCTTTAGCCATATTCATAAGACTTGTTATATAATTATTTCTTTTTTCACTTATTTCTTCAATTATTCCTTCTTTCTCTTCATCAGAGCTACTACTATAAAAATCACTTATACAATCTATATACTTTTCCTTTATATCATCTAGCATTTCCTTTAGAAGATTCCCCTTACCATTTGGGACAAATAAAGGTGAAGGATTAATATATTCTCCGCTTATTACATAACATATATCCTGAGGTCTATCTTTGTTTTCATATATACTTTTAATATAATTAATTAAATCTTCTAATTTTTCTTTAGAAAAAGAATCAACATAATAAATATTGTATCCATCTTTTTCAACACTTAAAGCTTTTTTAATCTTATTTAATGTGGTCTTATTTTTTGGTATTCTATTAATATCAGTTTGTATTTTTACATCATTACACACTGCTGAAAAAATAATTTCATTTGGAGTTAATTCTCTCTTCATAATTTATTCTACTTTGAATTTATTCTTCCAAAACTCAACTGCATTTTTCCAAAGTAGTCTCCTCCTTAAATTAATAGTATATAATATTAATATTCTTTAAGTGCTAAAATAGATATACTTTTTTAGAAATAATTTAAATTATATTATTTTACAACAAAGTCATCTGCTCAATTTGAGTTTCTTTAAATGAAGATATACTTACTCCTATCAGCCTTACATTTTGATTAAGTTCTTCAATTTCTAACATTTCTTTAGCAGTATTATATATTTCCTTATTGGTTGAGACATAATGATTTAAGGTTTTACTTCTCGTATGATTTTCAAAATCTTTTGTTTTATATTTAAGAGTTACAGTCTTTCCTGAAATATTTTTTCTACTTAAAATATCTTCAATTTCATATGAAAATTCCTTTATATATTCTAATAACTCTTCTTTATTATTTGTATCAAATTTTAATGTTCTTTCTTTTCCGATAGATTTTCTTTCACGTACAGTTTCTATTTTTCGATTATCTACGCCTCTAATCCTTTCATATATTTCTAATCCATTCTTTCCTAAATACTCAATATAAAATTCTTTAGGCATTTTATATAAATCACGGATATAATATATTCCCATATTATTAAGCTTTCCTACTGATACTTTTCCAAGGCCATGTATTTTAGAAATTGGAAGAGGCAATAAAATATCTGGTACCATATCTTTTGATATTACCTTTATGCCATTTGGTTTATTCCAATCTGAAGCAAGCTTTGCAAGAAATTTATTATATGAAATACCTACTGATATAGTTAATCCTATTTCTCTATACACCTTATTTTTAATATATCTAGCAGCTTCAAGTCCACTTGCAAATCTACTCCCTGAAATATCTAAATACCCTTCATCTATAGATACTTGTTCTATAATTGGTGTTACGTCATTTAGTATCTTAAATATATCTTGAGAAACTTTTGTATATCTCCCATATCTTCCACTTACAAATACTGCATTTGGGCATTTTTCTTTTGCCATAAATATAGGCATTGCTGAATGTACTCCATATTTTCTTGCTTCGTAAGAGCATGTAGAAACAACACCTCTTTCACTCATTCCTCCGACAATAACAGGTTTTCCCCTAAGTTCTGGATTGTCATTTTGTTCTACTGATGCAAAAAAAGCATCCATATCAACATGTAAGATATTATTATCCATAATAATTCCACACCTCTACATAACATATTATTCTTAACAATACTTTATCATAAATGTTTTTATAAAAAAATAGACTAGATAACTCCTTAATTATCCAGTCTATTTTTTTCATATATATCCTATGCTAACACTTCATTTAAAAGTCCTTGATTCTTACTAAGTAAAAATGAATATGTTCCAAATGCAAGAAGTTCATCTACATATTTTATTTCATATTTATAGTAATCCATAAATACAATCATAAAAGCAATCATATTTCTAAAATCTTTATCAATATAAAATCCATATTCACTTTCTTCATTACATAAATATTCTATTACTTCATTTATATCTTCTATGCTTTTGTCTAAATCTTGATCTTTAATCATTATACCTATTAGTTGTAAAAATTGGCGTCCAACTTTAATCCCTTTATCTTTTAGATTTAAAAGAAATTCTGATACGTCTCCTGCTATATTTTTCTTAGTATTGAGCATCATCGAATTAGTCAGGCACTGAACTCCATTGTCTGAAAATAATCTTAAATCATGCATTCTCTTAAATATATAATCTTCCTGTTCTAATATATTTTCAAAATCTATATTACTTATAGCTAATAATGCACATAAAATATAATCATCTTCTGTTGTTAAATTACCATATTTCTTTTTCATAACCATGAAAATATTTTTAGTCTTTTTTATTACCTCTTCTCTCTTACTTCTATCACAATATTTTACTATGGAATATGATACTAATGCTAAATAACCACATTCCTTAAAACCATAATCAGTAAGCATTTCTAATGTTTCTATTATCTCATTGCAAATTTCAATCTTCTCTCTACTACACAACTCTATTAGAAATGAAACTATGTAAAGTATATCCCCTCTTAGTACAGACATATTATGAGTATTTTTTCTTATATACGTTCTTATTTCCTTAACTTCTTTATCATTAATAGATTTTTTATAATATCCATTCATAAGTGCAGAATAATGATTTATATAATCACCATCATATCTTAAATTCTGTACAGCATATCTATAATTATTTATAGTATAATCACAGACATCTTTTATTATTTTTTCCATCTTATCTCCCCATTTATAACAATTATGAAAATGTTTTCTTTATGCAAATTATATCATATTTTGTATAAATATTAATATCTAAATAATTTCTTTTATAATATAATAATACAATATGAATATGGCAAACTTATGGCAAAAATTAATAATGTAAACTTTTAAAGTTAAATTTCCAATCCTTATAAAGCTATGGTATAATATTAATATTATTTATAAC
>DPOH01000232.1 GCA_003539755.1 Clostridium sp. | reverse complement strand
TTAAAGGAAAAAGATAGAATAGTATTAAACTTATATTATTATGAAGGGTTAACTTTAAAAGAAATAGGAAAAATACTTAATGTATCAGAGTCTAGAGTATGTCAATTACATAGTAGAAGTATAAGAAATTTAAGAGAGTGTATGAAAAAATTACATTATGTTGATTAATAGAACAGAGGTGTACTATGCCATTTATTTTAATAGTTATTGGATTAGTACTGATAATTTTTAATTATAAGGCTATAAAGAGAGAAGACAATTCTTTTGAAATACAAGATCGAGATGATTCATTTGATAAAGTTTTAAATAACAGTAAAAATGAAATGACAGATTATCAATTAGAACTTGGATTATTAAGAAAAAATTTAGGAGAAAGTCTTACTGAACTTCAACAAGAAATTTTAGAAATTAAAACAAGATTACGAATGATTGAAAATAATAATATTGATATGGCTGAAGATAACAAGCTAAAATTTAATATGATGAACAATGATAATAACATAAACGAAGATGTAATTTCTAAAATTGATATATTAAATGATGATAATATTGAAACTAGTATTAAGGCTGAGAAAATTAATGAATTTTTGAAAATGGGTTTAACAGAAGAAGAGATATGCCACAAGCTATCTATAAGTAAGGGGGAAGTATTATTAGTAAAAGAATTATTCAAAAAATAAAAAATACATGTACCTTATTAAAAGATAGAAAAATATTATTTGGTATAGGAATTGGTCTTATTTTGGGTGTCATTCTTATGATTGGTTATAAAAGTACAATAGGATTATCTGATAGTCAAATTGAACAAAGAGCACGTGATCTTGGGATGATTTATAAGAGTGAGCAAAAGTCTATGTTTAATGGTGAAGGAGAATAATAAATGATAAGAGGATTCTATAATTCAGTGTCAGGGTTGATAACCTTACAAAACGAACAGCAAACTATTACAAATAATATTGCAAATATAAATAATAATGGATACAAAAAAAGATTATTAGTAAAACAAAGTTTTGATGATGTTATGATTTCTAATAGACAGAAACTTGTAGGAGACAAATATGTTAGAAATAATATAGGAACTATGAATTTAGGAGTGAAAACATCAGATATAGAAACTATTTTTACTCAAGGTTCTTTTAAATCTACTAATAATATCACTGATTTCGGAATTGACGGTAGAGGCTTTTTTGTAGCTCAGAATGCAAGCGGACAAGAAGTATATACTAGAGATGGTAATTTTAAAATAAATCAGCAGGGTTATCTTATAACCAATGATGGATGTACTGTACTTGGACAAAATAATACTACAGGTGAGAAAGAACCTATTTATGTAGGAAATATGAATTTCAATATAGATGCTGATAACAATATAAATATTGATGGAATGGGTGTAACTCAAAAGTTAATGACTGTAGATTTTAATGATGATGATTACAAAACTTTATCGCCAATTGGTGATAATTATATTACTACAGCTAATCCTATTTATGATGCAAGAGTAAATGTAACTCAAGGAGTACTTGAATCGTCTTCCGTAGATGCAACTGAAGAAATGACAAAGCTTATGGAAGTAAAAAGACAATTTGAAACAAATCAAAAATTTATAAAGATTCAGGATGAAATGGTACAAAAGGCAGCTACTGAAATAGGAAGAGTTTAGTAATTATGAACTTTATTGTACAAGATTTATGGGAAATTGGGAGTGTGAGAATTTATGTTTAATATTTTTGCAACTGGAAAAAGTGGAATGGCAGCATATCAGCAGAAAATAGATTATTTAGCTAATGATATGGCTAATGTTGCAACTACAGGATATAAGAGTACTGATGTTGGATTTAAGGATTTATTAACAGAATCATTAGATAAAAAAGGAACTCCACTTGCTAATAAAGATGCTATAAATGGAACAGGTGTAAGATTAGGTACTAATTATGCAAATAATAAACAAGGAAATTTATTAACTACAGGATTAAAAACAGATCTTGCTATTGATGGTAAAGGGTATTTTGCTCTTATGGAACCAGACGGTACTATATCATATACAAGAGATGGAAATTTTAAGATTGATGTTGATGGTACATTAGTTACTGCTAATGGTACAAAAGTGTATATAGAATATACAAATGGTTATTCAGAAGGAAGCCCTGCTCTTGAGAGTGAAAATATTTCTGTAGATGAAAGAGGTTCAATTTATATGGAGCTTGAAGGAAATACAGTTGAAATAGGAAAAATACCTGTGTTTACTGCTATTGGTGACAAGGGATTTATACCAAAGGGAAATAATACATTTATTGCAAGTGATGATGCGCAGGTTGAACTTAGTGATGACTTTGATATAAGACAAGGATTTTTAGAAGGATCAAATGTAGATACAGTAGAAGTATTTTCAGATCTTATGTTAGCTTCTAAAGCGTTTCAGCTTAATTCTAAAGCTATAACAGCTGCAGATGATATGTGGTCTATGATTAATAATATGAGATAAAAAATTTGAAAAAAGAATAGATTAAGATTAAAGAAAAAAGTGGGTTTACCACTTTTTTTTACTCTTTACAATAAAGATTAATACAAGTACAATAATTAATGTATATATTATGTAAATTCAAGGAGGAAGTATTTTGGAAAATGTAGTTTATGTAACTGGTCATAAAAATCCAGATTCAGATTCAATATGTGCTGCATATAGTTATGCAGAATTTAAAAATAAGACTAGTAATCTTCCAGCAGTACCAGTAAGACTTGGTGCAGTAAATCGTGAAACACAATTTATTTTAGATTATTTTGGAGTTGAAGCGCCAAGATTTTTAGAAACAGTAAAATTAAAAGTTGAAGACTTAGATATAGATACAATAGAACCTATTAAAGCAGGTCTTTCATTAAAGAATGCATGGAATATAATGAGAGATAATCATCTTAAATCTTTACCAGTAGTTGATGAAAGTGGTAGATTAATAGGAATGCTTTCAATTTCTAATTTAACATCATCATATATGGATATTGGTGATAATGACATATTAGGAAAGAGTAAAACACCTATTGGAAATATAGTAGACACTCTTAATGCAACAGCTTTATACATAAATGAAGACTGTAAAACATTTGATGGTAAGATAGCAGTAACAGCTATGCTTCCAGAAAGTTTAAGAGAAATAGTTGAAGAAGGAGATATTGCTATTGTTGGTGACAGACCAGACGTACAAGAAGCATTAATAGATATCAAAACTTCATTAATAATAATAACTGGTTCTCATGCTCCAACTAATGAGATTCTTGAAAAAGCTAAAAAAGCAGGAGTTACAATTATAAGTACTCCTTATGATTCATTTACAGCTTCAAGATTATTACTTCAAAGTATACCAGTTGGATATGTAATGGCAACTAAAGAATTAATTTCATTCTCTCAAGATGAATTAGTTGAAGACATTAAAGATGTTATGGCAGAAACAAGATATCATAGCTATCCTGTAACTGATAACCAAGGAAAAGTGATTGGAACAGTTTCAAGATATCATTTAATTTCTAACCATAAGAAGAAAGTTATTCAAGTTGACCATAACGAAAGAGGTCAATCAGTTGATGGAATAGAAGAAGCAGAAATTCTTGAAATCATAGATCACCATAGAGTTGCAGACATTCAAACAAGCAATCCTATATTCTTTAGAAATGAGCCAATAGGAAGTAGTTCAAGTATAGTAGCTAAATGTTATTTTGAAAAAGGAATTACTCCATCTAAAGAAGTGGCAGGACTTTTATGTGGAGCTATAATTTCAGATACACTATTATTTAAGAGCCCTACTTGTACAGAACAAGATAAGGAAATATGCCTTAAATTAGCTGAAATAGCTGGAATTAAGAGCGTAGAAGAATTTGCTAAAGAAATGTTTAAAGCAGGTACATCATTAAAGGGTAAAACTGTTGGAGAAATATTCAATCAAGACTTTAAGCCTTTTACAATGGGAGAAACTAAAGTTGGTGTTGCACAAGTTAACACTATGGATATTGATGGATTTATGCCTCTTAAGGATGAAATGTTAGATTTCATGGAAAGTGAAGCAAAATCTAAAGGCTATGATGTAGTTATGTTATTATTAACTGATATCTTAACTGAAGGTTCACAAATATTAGTTGCTGGTGAAAGACCAGATTATGTTGAAAAGACATTTAATGTTGAATTAAAAGATTCAATGGCATTCTTACCAGGTGTATTATCAAGAAAGAAACAAGTAATACCACCATTAACAGCTGTTGTTAATTCAATGAAATAGTTTG
>DPOH01000278.1 GCA_003539755.1 Clostridium sp. | reverse complement strand
GTGTTAATGAATAAAATCTCATAAGGAGGATATTATAAATAAATATAGATAATAATTACATTCCAGTGAATATGAATAATTAATTAAATTTCGATTATAGGGTTGATAATATTAAATAAAAAATGTAAACTACTTAACAGGAATATATTTATTCTAATTTAATAAATTGGAGGAATAGACATGAGTAGTTCTGTAAGTGCAATATTAATTAATGTTTTACCATTTATAGTGATAATAGCTATATTCTATTTTTTTATGATAGTGCCAGAAAAGAAAAGAAAAAAGAAATATGATTCTATGATAAGTGAACTTAAACTTAATGATGAAATCGTAACTAGAGGCGGTATAGTAGGAAAAATAGTTCATATTGATGAAAAATATGTTACATTAGAAAGCAGTTCTGCTAAAACAAGAATTAAAATGGATAAAGGCGGTATTGCATATAAAGTAGGTAACGATAAGTAAAATTATGCATAATGCCTTCTGACAATTCATAAAATGAAGTGTTAGGAGGTGTTGTTTTATGCAGGAAAATAATTTTTTTAGATCTGTACTTAAAGGAACTATAGGAACAATTATCATTTCTCTTGTTGCTATAATAATACTTTCAGCAGTTATGACGAAATTTCAGATAAACAATAGTATACGAAGTATGATCATTATAATTACTGTTCTAATTAGTATCAGTGTAGGGAGTATTATAGCTGCAAAAAAGAATGGTTCTAAGGGGATGCTTGTAGGAATATGTGTAGGTGCGGAGTTTTATTGTATTTATTTTATTACTGCTTCTGTACTAGGTGGAAGTTTGATTTTTTCTGTATATGAATTGGGGAAATTAGCAATAATTATAATGGTTGGTGCTTTATCAGGTATTTTAGGTGTTAATATAAATTAATTTAAATGGCTTATGAAAAGTATAAATAGTTATAAATATATTATTTATACATAATATGAGTTTGGGAAGATTAGAAAATATTATACATATGTTAAACGTATTCGGAATATATGGCGAATATGGATTTTTAATTTTTAGATATTATTTCTAATCTATTTGAGAAACAGAAAGTACCAATAAAAAACTTTATTAAGAAATTATAGTGTGATATAATGACAATGTGTTTAATGAGGAAGTGTAAATAAATTTTGAATTAAAACAGTATTTTGTATATATTGTAGGATGAGTTCTTATATTGTTTTAAGAAATTATACAATAGTGCAGGAATATTTTATATATAGCTGATTGGGAATTATTTGTAAAATAAAGTTATATTTGAATTAGAGGATTAATTTTTTTTCTTTACTGTAATACTATCAGCTATAATAATTCATAGTTTTGCTATTTTACATAACAAATACAAGGTTTGGCCTATAACGTACTCTAGTATTATTGTGCGGGATTAAAACACAAAAGTGTATGGAGGGAGATAAGATGAAAAAGACGAAAGGCAAAAGTGCAGTTCTATTAGTTTTAATTATTGCTATAATAGGATTTTTAGCTTTTGCAGGCTTTAAAGGATTTGTCATAGGCGGATATGAATTTAAACCATTCGATAAGGTTTTAACTAGAGGGTTAGACCTTCAAGGTGGTGTTTCAGTGCTTATGGAAATACAAGAAGATGACGTTACTCAAGATCAATTAGATAGCGTTAAGCAGCACTTAGAATTAAGAGTTAATAAATTAGGTGTTGCAGAAACAGTTGTAACAACAGAAGGGGATAAAAGAGTAAGGGTTGATGTACCAGGTGCATCTGATTCAAATGAAATCATAAAGAATTTAAGTCAGGCTGGTAATTTGACATTTAAGGATCCAGAAGGCAATGTATTATTAACTGGTCAAGATGTAAAAAAAGCTCAAGCTCAACTTAATCAACAAACAGGAAAATATGAAGTAGGACTTGAATTTACAGATGAAGGAACACAAAAATTCGCAGATGCTACAAGAAAATTAGTAGGACAAAAGATTAGTATTTATCTTGATGATGAATTAATTTCTGATCCAAATGTACAGACTGTTATTACTGATGGTAGAGCAAGCATAAGTGGAGGTATAACTTCTTTAGAAGAAAATAAATCACTTGCTGCTATGATTAATGCAGGTGCACTTCCAGTAAGCGTAAAGGCTGTTTCAGTTAAAAATGTTGGAGCACAACTTGGAGCAACAGCATTTCCTAATGCTATAAAAGCAGGAGCAATTGGTATAGGATTAGTATTCATATTTATGATTGTAATATACAGACGTGAAGGATTTTTTGCTGATGTTGCGTTATTATTATATATAATATTAAACTTATATATATTTGTAGAAGTTGGAATTACTTTAACACTTCCAGGTATTGCAGCATTACTTCTTACTATAGGTATGGCAGTTGATGCAAACATATTAATATTTGAAAGAACTAAAGAAGAACTTAGAAGAGGAGTTTCAATTAGAACAGCTATTAAGAGAGGATCAGAAAATGCATTATCTTCAATTGTTGACTCTAATGTAACAACAATCCTTTGTGGATTAATTTTATATTTTATAGGTTCTGGTTCAGTAAAGGGATTTGCTATTACACTTATGATTGGTATACTTGTAAGTTTATTTACAGCACTAGTTGTAACAAAATTACTTATTAATTTAGCAGTTAACTGTGGAGTACTTAGCAAACCAGAGCATTTTGGAGTTAAGAGGGAGGTAGAAAAACATGTTTAAGGTTATAGAAAAAACTAAGATATGGTTTTCAATTTCCTTAATAATTATAATAGTTGGATTAGGATTTACATGTTTTAGAGGATTAAATTTTGGTATAGACTTTAAAGGTGGTACGCAGGTATCAATTCAATTAAACGATGATATAAGCAAAGACCAAGCAGATGTAATAGTCAATGAATATGTTGAAGATGCAAACACAAATCTTTCTGATACAAATGAATATGAAATAAAAGCTACAAATCTTGATAGTGAACAAATTTCAAATATTATGAAAGCTTTAGAAGATCAATATTCATTAGAAGATAATGCGTTGATTTCACAAGATGAAATTGGTGCTTCAGTAGGAAAAGAATTAACTAGAAATTCAACAATTGCTTTACTTGTAGCATTTGTAGTTATGCTTATATATGTAGCAATCAGATTCGAATTTAAATTTGGTGTTGCGGCTTTAGTTGCAACAATACATGATATTTTAATTACATTAAGTTTTTATGCTATATTTAATATACCAGTAAACACTCCATTTATTGCGGCAATGTTAACAGTAGTTGGTTATTCTATGAATGATACAATAGTTATTTTTGATAGAATAAGAGAAAACTTAAAAAAATTAAGACGTGCAGATGCAGTTGAAGTTGCTAATGTAAGTATTAAAGAAACAATGACAAGATCAATATATACTTCTTTATCTACATTGATTACTATCATAGCAATTAATATTTTAGTACCATCAGTTAGAGAATTTACTATTCCTTTAATAGTTGGGGTAGTAACAGGAGCATATTCTTCAATATTCATAGCTTCACCAGTATGGGTAATATTAAAAGAAAAGATGGGCAAAAAAACCAAAGTAAGTAAAAAAGATTAAATATTTGAATAAAATAAAGAAAACCTTCAGTATTATATACGAAGGTTTTCTATTTTGTTAACAAAGTAATTGTAAAATCCCATTTTATCATTTATAATATTATGTGTTTTCTAATTTTATGGAGGAAGAAAGGCCATGCGTAAATTCTGGGAGAGTATATATTGTACAAATTATATTACTGGATATAACCCATTTATACTTAAAGGTATGAACAAAGCAATAGAGAGATTAGTATTAGCTATTAATAATAGACAGAAAATTGTTGTCTATGGTACATATAATGTTGATGGAATTTGTGCTGTGTCATCCCTGATACTTGTTTTGAAATATTTAAATGCTGATGTTGAATATTTGATATATGACAGACAGGAAAAGGATGCGAGAATAAATTCACAAGATATTAAAAATAATGTAGATTTTTTAGGTGCTGAACTGTTAATAACTTTAGGTGTTGGATTAAAATCACAAAAAGAAGTTGATTTATGTAAAGAGCTTGGAATAGATCTTATAGTTCTTGAAAATCAAGAAAGTGAAATAGTAAATGATTATATTTACATTAATCCAAATCAAAAGGGTTGTCAGTATAGGTACAAAAATTTATCTACAAGTGGATTGACTTTTAAGCTAATGCAGGCTATTGCAATTTATTATAATATGAAAAGTATAAATAAATACTTAGACTTGATTCTTATAGGAGTGCAATGGGCAAATGTTTCAGTCAAGGGTGAAAATGCAGTATTTATCAAAGAAGGTAATAAGTTTTTGATAAATACTAATAATAATGGGTTAAGATCAATAATAGAATTTTATAATATTGAAGAATTTGATGATTATGGCATAAGTAGAATAATTGAATTGATAATACCGCCTATAGGTGCAGTTGGTGTTATGGATAATGCTAGAATAGTGTTAGAACTCTTAACAACTAATGATAAAGATAGGGCAGATCAAATTGTGAAGTATTTATATAGCTTAAAGAGACATAACCCTTTAAAACAAGTTAAACAAGTTTAATAATATGTGCTATTTAATAATAAATTTGTATTTTATATTAAAATAAGTACTGTGGAGGAATTAATAATGGATTTTAAAGAAAAAATAAGAGTAATTGAAGATTTTCCAAAAGAAGGTATCAGTTTCAAGGATATCACTACATTAATTGGAGATGCGGAAGGATTAAAAGAATCTATAGACGCAATAGTTAATTACTTAAAGGATAAAAACATAGATGCTATAGTTGGTCCAGAAGCGAGAGGATTTATATTTGGAGTTCCTGTAGCTTATGCTTTAGGAGTTGGATTTATCCCAGTAAGAAAGCCAGGTAAGTTACCAGCAGAAACTATTTCTGTAACTTATGACTTAGAATATGGCAGCGATACAATTGAAATACACAAAGACGCAATAAAGCCAGGCCAAAGAGTTGCTGTAGTTGATGATTTATTAGCAACTGGAGGAACTGTTGAAGCTGTAGCTAAGTTAATAGAACAAGCAGGTGGAGTAGTTGCTTCATTAGATTTCGTAACTGAATTAACTGAACTTAAAGGAAGAGATAAATTAAAAGGCTATGATGTAATGTCATTAGTTGAATATGATGTTTAATCATAAAAAGTAACAGGACACTATGATGTTCTGTTATTTTTTATGATTAAAAATTTATATTTTTTGAGTTAAAATAAGAGAATTTATTATTAAAATTATAAATATATTAAACAATATCATATTGTTTGAAGTGCTATCAATTACTGTAAAAAAATGAGGAATACCAATAACTCATTGCTAGTTTATCTGGGTTGAAAATAATAATAAAATAATATATAATTATTTAAAAGTCGGGCTGGTTTGAAAACCAGCCTTTGAATTTAAAATAAATTTAGTTTAGATAGAAGGAGAGCAGTCCTCATGATTGATGAATTAATGGAAAAAATTCATAAGAATTGTCATAACGTCGACGAGGATATGGTGAGAAAAGCATATAATTTTGCAAAAGAAGCTCATAAGGAACAGAAAAGAGAGTCAGGAGAACCATATATAATTCATCCAATAGCTGTGGCTGAGAATTTGGCAGAGCTTGGTATGGATACAGATACTATTGTGGCTGGATTACTTCATGATGTTATCGAAGATACAAAATATACTTATGATGATGTAGCGCGTGAGTTTAATGTAGAAATAGCTAATCTTATCGACGGAGTAACAAAATTAACTAAACTTGGGGAAATGGAATATAAGAGCAAGGAAGAACAACAGGCTGATAATGTTAGAAAAATGCTCCTTGCTATGGCTAAAGACATAAGAGTAATCATAATTAAATTGGCTGATAGATTACATAATATGAGAACACTTAAGTATATGCCAGCAAATAAGCAGAAAAGCAAAGCAAAAGAAACTCTTGATATTTATGCACCTTTAGCTCATAGACTTGGTATGTCTAAGATTAAATGGGAGCTTGAAGATCTATGTTTTAGATATCTTCATGAAAAGGAATATTACGAACTTGTAAGAGATATTGCTGAAAAAAGAGTTGAGAGAGAAGATTACATAAAAAAGATAATCGCTGACTTATATAATAAGTTAGAAGCAGCAGGAATTGACTCGGAAATTGAAGGACGTCCAAAGCATTTTTACAGCATATATAAGAAGATGGTCAATAAACATAAAACTATCGACGAAATATTTGATTTGACTGCAATAAGAATTCTTGTTAATTCAGTTAAGGATTGTTATGGTGTTCTTGGAATAGTACATACAATTTATACTCCTATTCCAGGTAGATTTAAGGATTATATAGCAATGCCTAAGCCTAATATGTATCAGTCACTTCATACAACTGTTATAGGACCTCAGGGAAAAACATTTGAAATTCAAATTAGAACATTTGAAATGCATAGAACTGCTGAATATGGTATTGCAGCTCACTGGAAGTATAAAGAGGGAGATGCAAGCGGTACTGAACAAGATAAGCAGAAGGTATTCGAGAAAAAGCTTGCATGGCTTAGAGATATGCTTGAATGGCAAAAAGAAACTTCAGATGCAGAAGAATTTATCGAAGGATTTAAGATAGATTTATTCTCAGATGAAGTATTTGTATTTACTCCAAAGGGAGTTGTAATAAATTTATGCAGTGGAGCAACACCAATAGATTTTGCGTATAGAATTCATACTGATATATGTAATAAATGTGTTGGAGCTAAGGTTAATGGGAAGATAGTTCCTCTTGACTATAAGTTAAAGACTGGGGAAATTGTTGAAATATTAACTTCAGCAAATGCTAAAGGCCCTAATATGGATTGGCTTAATATTGCAAAGAGCAATCAAGCGAAAAGTAAGATTAAGCAATGGTTTAAAAAAGCGAAAAAAGAAGAAAATATACTTAAAGGTAAAGAACTTCTGGATAAAGAGCTTAAGAAGCAAGGTGTAACTTATTCTGAAATTGCTAAGGGAGATTTTTACGAAAGACTTATAAAGAGATATAACATTCATAATATGGATGATGTATATGCACTTCTTGGTGTAAATGGTGTTTCGGCTTCTAATCTTGTTGCAAGATTAAAAGAAAACAATGGATTTGATAAAGTTAATAAAGAAAAAGAAAATAAAGAAATTTTAAATAAGGCAATAGAAGAACAGATAGCTAAGACAGCAAGACAAGATAATCAGCCAAACAGCTATGGAATAACTGTAAAAGGTGAAAGTAACTTAATGGTTAGATTTGCAAAATGCTGCAATCCAGTTCCAGGTGATGAAATATTAGGTTATATAACTAAGGGAAGAGGAGTATCTGTTCATAGAAAAGACTGTCAGAACTTAAAAAATCTAATAGAAACAGATGGTGAAAAAGTTGTCGAAGTAAGCTGGGGAACATCTAAAGGTAATTCATATTCAGCTGAAATTCAGGTTATGTCTGATGACAGAGACGGAATTCTTGCTGATATAATGAGTATCATTACAGATTTAAAAATTCAATTAAGTGCTGTAAATGCAAATTTATCAAAAGATAATTATGCGTATATAAATGTAAAAGTTAAGATTCAATGTGTAGATAGTCTACAAAACCTTATGAAGAGAATAAAAAATCTTAGAGGCGTAGTTGATGTATACAGAGTAAACAACTAATAGTTAATGAATTGATAATCATTAATTAATTATGACAACTGAAAAAGTCAGGGGGCTGAGCAATGAGGGCTGTAGTACAAAGAGTGACATCATCAAGTGTAAGTGTTGATGGTAATGTTATAGGTTCAATAGGCAAAGGTTTTAATGTACTTATAGGAATTGCCAAAGATGATACTATTGATGATTTAAAGTATATAAAAGATAAAATTGTAAATTTAAGAGTATTTCATGATGAAAATGATAAGATGAATTTATCACTTTTAGATGTACAAGGAGAAATATTAGCAATTTCTCAATTTACCTTGTATGGTGATTGTAGAAAAGGTAGAAGACCTAATTTTATGGATGCTTTAGGTGGAGAAGAAGCAGTTAAACTTTATGATGAGTTTGTAGAAATGCTTAAATCTACTGGGTTAAAGGTTGAAACAGGTGAATTTGGAGCAGATATGAAAGTCGAAATTCATAATGATGGACCAGTTACAATTTTATTAGATAGTAAAAGAAATTTCTAAACAATGAAGGGAGCATGTGTTTTGGTAGTTGAAACTATAATTGCAGGAATGTATGAAGAAAACTGTTATTTATTAATAGATGATAAAACAAAAGAATGTGGAATAATTGATCCAGGCGGAAATGCTAAAGGAATTGAAAATGTAATTCAATCTAAAGGTTTAGAAGCAAAATTTATATTAATCACTCACGGTCATTCTGATCATGTTGATGGTGTAGAAGAAATTTCAAAAGATTTAAATATACCATTCTATATTAGCAAAACTGATGAAGAATATATGAAAAAAGATGATATGGTATTTGGAGCTTTTTTGAAATCACCTATATATTTAAAAGAAGGAGATACAGTAGCTTTTGGATCTCATACTATAAAAGTAATTGAAACTCCAGGACACACTAAAGGTGGATTATGCTTCTTAGTAGATGATTTATTATTTACAGGTGATACTTTATTCCAAGGAACAATTGGAAGAAGTGATCTTCCAGGTGGAGATATGGGGGAACTTATAAATAATATAAAGACAAAGCTTCTTCCACTAGGTGATGATATAAAAGTGTTCCCAGGACATGGACCATCATCTACAATAGGATTTGAAAAAGTTAGAAATCCATACTTATAACAGTTGAGAGCTACTAGATCAGTTGAGAGTTGATATGGGAGAGTTGAGAGTTGAGGTTAAAATTCCTGGCGGAATTTTTTTGGATTATAGTTGGTTCTTCGTATTGACTCTTTCTGTTGACTCTTGATTGTAGAAAGGATTGTGTTATGGAAGTTAAAGTATATTTAAGTGACATGAAATTTAGATATGAAGTATATCAGTTATTTAATGTGTATTTTCCTATGCATGATATTCAGTTTTTAGATGAAAATGAGGCTTATTATAAATTTTGTATTGATGAAAGCACTGGTAAGTTAAGCTTTACTCATAAGGATTATTTTAAGGAAGGAACTTTAGGGGAAGAACTTAAGCAATCCCTTAGAAGATTCCTTTTTGTATGTCTTAGGGATATTACTGGTGATATTCATCCATGGGGAACATTAATAGGAATAAGACCTTCCAAAATAGCATTAAAGCTATTAAATGAAGGAAATACTGAAGAAGAAGTAATTGAAATATTTAAGAATAAGTATTATGCACATGAAGATAAGGCCAGATTATGTATAGATGTTGCAAAAGCTGAAGAAAGAATAGTAAATAAAGATAGCAAAACTATTTCAATATATATAGGGATGGCATTCTGTCCTACAAGGTGTCTTTATTGTTCCTTTACAGCCAATCCAATAGGTACACATAAAAAAATGGTAATGCCATATGTAGAAAGCCTTATGAAGGAAATTAGGGGCATAAGTGAGTATGTTAAAGAAAAAGGGCTTAATGTTGAAACTATATATTTTGGTGGAGGTACTCCTACATCTGTAAGTGATGGTGAGTTCATGATGGTAATGGATGAAATCTACAATGATTTCATTAAAGACGGAAATGTTCGAGAATTTACAGTTGAATGTGGAAGACCTGATACTTTAAATAGAAATAAGCTTCAGACTATGAAGGATTGTAATGTAACAAGAATAAGCATTAACCCTCAGACTATGAATGATGAAACATTAAAACTTATTGGCAGAACTCATACAAGTGATGATATAAGAGAAAAATTCAAAATGGCAAGAGAGCTTGGTTTTGAAGATATAAATATGGATATAATCATAGGACTTCCTGGAGAAGGGCATAAAGAAATGATCCATACATGCGAAGAACTAAAAAAACTTAAGCCAGACAGTATTACAGTACATGGTTTAGCGCTAAAAAGAGGTTCAAGAATGTACGAAAAATTTATTCTTGAAAAGGGAATAGAAGTGACACCACATGATGAAATAGTAAAAATGTACGAAGAAAGCAGAAAACTAGCAGAAGACTTAGGTATTTCACCATATTATATGTACAGGCAAAAAAATATGGTTGGAAATATGGAGAATTTAGGGTATGCTAAAGAAGGTAAGGAATGTATATATAACATTCAGATGATAGAAGAAAGACAGACAATCATAGCACTTGGAGCAGCTGCAGTCAGCAAGGTTGTATTCTTGGATGAAGATAGATTAGAAAGGTTCCCTAACCTTAAGGATCTTCATGAATATGTTACAAGAATAGATGAAATGATTGAAGGAAAGAAAGAATTATTAAACACACTATATAACAGTTAACAGTTGATAATTGATAGTTGAAAGTTTAGGGAGAAATTTCTGCGAAATTTTTATTGTATTTATTGCATAGATTTTGTTACACAAAATTATTCGCTTGTAGTAATAAAGGCAGAAATAAATATAATAAGATATTCCGTAAGGAATATCATCCATAACTCTCAACTATCCACTCTTAACTTTCAACTGATTTTTGGAGGGATATAAAATGGCAAATGAAATTCAAGCACCAAAGGGTACGAAGGATATGCTTCCTCAAGATGCTTACAAATGGCATTATATTGAGAACGTATTTAGAAATGTAGCTAAAACATATGGAATAAGAGAAATAAGAACACCTATGTTTGAACATACAGAATTATTCTTAAGAGGTGTTGGTGATACTACTGATATTGTTCAAAAGGAAATGTATACTTTTAACGACAAAGGTAATAGAAGCATTACTTTAAAACCAGAAGGAACTGCACCAGCAGTTAGAGCTTTTATTGAAAATAGATTATTTAATGAAGCACAACCTACAAAGCTTTATTACATAACACCAGCATTTAGATATGAAAATGTTCAAAAGGGAAGACTTAGACAATTCCATCAATGTGGAGTTGAAATGTTTGGATCTAAAGAACCAACAATGGATGTTGAAGTAATTAAAGTAGCTATGGATACTTTAAAAAAGTTAGGTTTAGAAAGCTTAAGTCTACATATTAATAACTTAGGTTGCCCAACATGTAGATCTAAATATAATGAAGCATTAAAGAAATTCTTACAAGAAAATTATGATGATCTTTGTGATACTTGTAAGTCAAGATTTGAAAAAAATCCAATGAGAATCCTAGATTGTAAAGAAAGAAAGTGTAATGAAATCACAAAAGATGCACCACAGATTTTAGATTATGTATGCGAAGAATGTGAAAATCACTTTAATACAGTAAAGGAATATCTTGATGTATTAGGTATACCATACGTAGTAGATCCAGGTATAGTAAGAGGTCTTGATTATTACACTAAGACTATATTTGAAATAATTAGTTCAGACTTTACAGTATGTGGTGGTGGAAGATACGATAAGCTTATAGGTGAGCTTGGCGGTCCTGAAATGCCTGCTGTAGGATTTGGAATGGGTGTTGAAAGATTAATAATGACTCTTGAAAAAATGGGCGTAGAAATTCCAAATGAAAACTTCATTGACCTTTATATTGGTGCAAGAGGAGAAGAAGAAAAGAAATATGCATTCAAGCTTGCAAGTGAGCTAAGAGTATTAGGTGTTAAATGTGAAATAAATCATATGGGAAGAAGCGTTAAAGCTGAAATGAAGTTTGCTAATAAATTAGGTGCTGCATTTACAACTATTTTAGGTGAAGATGAATTAACTAATAAAAAAGTAAACCTAAAGAGAATGAGTGACGGTGAAGTATTTGAAGTATCATTAGATAATATACAAGAAATAGCAGATACTGTAACTGCAAAATAATTAAGTAGAAATATTTATGATTAAATTAAGGAAAGTTTCTTATAATTGATAAAAGTGGTCAATATTATAAGGGATTTTCCTTGAATTTTAATTGTAAAATCATAGTTTTAAAGATAAAATAGTATTGCTAATTGTAAATTTTTGATTTCTATTATACAATAAAGAGAACGATGTTTTTCAAAGCTGCAAAATTATTAATTAAGCAGTTTAGATGTTGGTGTTAATAATTATTATTAATGTTGATAAGTTTATTTTATGAAAATATATTTTATTTTATATAAATAAAGAATTAAGAAATTCCTAAGGGGATTTCGTCCTAAAACTTTCAACTTTCAATTATCAACTCTCAACTGAATATAAGGAGGAAGTAACAATGGGTGAAGCTTTAAATGGCTTAAAGCGTACAATGATGTGCGGAGAACCTAGAGAAAGCCATGTAGGTCAAAAGATTACCTTAATGGGATGGGTTCAAAGAAACAGAAAACTTGGTGGGCTTGAATTTATCGATTTAAGAGATAAAACAGGTATCATGCAAGTTGTTTTTGGTGAAGAAATAAATGCTGAAGCTTTTGAAAAAGCTAAAGGTGTTAGACCAGAATACTGTATCGCAGTAACTGGTGAAGTAGTAAAAAGAGAAAGCATTAATGAAAACATGCCAACAGGTTATGTAGAATTAAAATGTGAATCTATAAAGATTCTTTCAGAATCAGATACACCACCAATAATAATAAAAGAAGATCTTGATACTGCAGAAGATATCAGATTAAAATATAGATACTTAGATTTAAGAAGACCTGATATGTACAGAATCTTCGATATTAGAAGTAAGACAACTAAAGCTATCAGAGATTACTTAGAAGAACATAATTTCTTAGATGTAGAAACTCCAGTATTAGGAAAATCTACTCCAGAAGGTGCAAGAGATTATTTAGTACCATCAAGAAATTATCCAGGTAAATTCTATGCTCTTCCACAATCTCCACAATTATATAAGCAATTATTAATGATGTCTGGATTTGATAGATACTATCAAATAGCTAAATGTTTCAGAGATGAAGATTTAAGAGCAAACAGACAACCAGAATTTACTCAAGTAGATATGGAATTAAGCTTCGTTGAACAAGATGATATCATGGCATTAAACGAAGGATTAATTGCATATGTATTTAAGAAAGTAGCAGGAGTAGATGTTAAGCTTCCAATAAAGAGAATGACATTTAATGATGCTATGGAAAAATACGGTTCAGATAAACCAGATTTAAGATTTGGAATGGAAATCACAAACATTACTGAAGATGTTAAAGATATGGATTTCGTAGTATTCAAATCAGCAATTGAAGCTGGTGGATCAGTTAGAGCATTATGCTTAAAGGGTGGAGCTTCTTTAGGAAGAAAACCTCTTGATAAATTAGGAGAATTCGTTAAGACTTACAAGGCTAAAGGTCTTGCATGGATTCAATTAAAAGAAGATGGAGTTAAATCTTCAATAGCTAAATTCTTAACTGATGATGTTACTAATGCAATAGTTAAGACTATGAATGCAGAAGAAGGAGATGCTATTTTAATAGTAGCAGATAAGGATTCTGTAGTATTACAAAGCTTAGGTGCATTAAGACTTCACTTAGCTAAAGAATTTGACTTAATAAAAGATAAGAATGAATTTAACTTTACTTGGGTTACTGAATTCCCATTCTTTGAATACAGCGAAGAAGAAGAAAGATTTAAGGCTTGTCACCACCCATTCACAGCACCAATGGATGAAGATTTAGAATTTGTTGAATCTGATCCAGCAAGAGTTAGAGCTAAGGCTTATGACTTAGTATTAAATGGTGAAGAATTAGGTGGAGGATCAATCAGAATCCACGACATGGCTATCCAAGAAAGAATGCTTAAAGCTTTAGGATTTACTGAAGAAAGAGCTTGGGAATCATTTGGATTCTTATTACAAGCATTAAAATTCGGAGCACCACCACACGGTGGATTAGCATTTGGATTAGACAGAATGGTTATGTTCCTAGCTGGAACTGAAAACATCAAAGATGTTATAGCATTCCCTAAAAACCAAAATGCATTCTGTTACTTAAGTGAAGCTCCAAACGTAGTTGAAGAAAAACAATTAACTGACCTTGGAATTTCTATAACTCCAGTAGTAGAAGAAAAAACTGAAGAATAGTTTTTATATATAAAATAAGCGTTGCCCAAAATGGCAACGCTTATTGTTTTAGGGTATATTAGCTATTTTTAATAGTAAGATAGCTATATTTGTATTGATATTGTGGTTATTATTACAATTTTTAAAATTAAAAATAGAATAAAGATTCGCTTTTTAATTTTGCATAGATTTCATCGCCAATTGTGTATGAAAAATTATTTTTAGGAACCTCAGCCTCTATAGCATCAGTGAAAGAATCATTAGGATTTTTAATTATTACTGTATTGGTAAAAGGGTTTTCAATTATATTTATAATTTTGAATTTATGTAAATTAACCTGCTGATTATTAGAATCAATTTGTGATTTATTATTTTCTGAAGGATGTAAAAATTCTATGTTATGAGCTCTTATTCCTATATAGCTTATATTATCAGGAACTACTGAATTTGTTTTGAATTCATAGCCTATATTATTAGCATACACTGTATAAGAATCAATTTTTTTGGAATTAAATAAATTAGTACATCCTGTAAGCTTGGCTTCAGTAATGCTTTTTGGAAAATTAAATAAATCATGTTTTTTATTTTTATTCAATGAAGTTCCATTGTCATAAACTATAATTTCATCACATATTCTATATGCTTCAGAAATATCATGTGTTACATAAAGAACAATTCCATTATATTCTTTTAAGATGGATATTAAATCACGCTCGATAGTGCTTTTTAAATTAACATCAAGAGCTGAAAAAGGCTCATCTAAAAGCAATATATCTGGATTTGTTATTAGTGTTCTTGCTAGTGCAACTCTCTGCATCTGACCACCACTAAGTTCTTTTGGGTAACGTTTTTCAAGTCCGCTTAGTTTAAATCTTTCTATGTAATCATTAACTAAAGCTTTTCTTTTACTTTCATCCATTTTCATTATTCCACATTCTATATTTTGAGTAACATTCATGTGAGGGAAAAGTGCATAGTTTTGAAATAATAGTCCTACATTTCTTTCCTGAGGACGAAGGTTTATTTTCTTTTCAGAATCAAAGAGAACTTTATCATTTATTTTTATGTACCCTTTAGTTGGTTTTGTAAGTCCAGCTATGGATTTTAAAGTCATACTCTTTCCAGAACCAGAAGCACCTAAAAGTCCTAATATGCCTTTTGATTGTTTGAAATTTGCTCTTAATATAAAAGAGGAAAGATTATTTTCTATATTTATATCTAATCCCATAACTATTTACTCCTCATTAATTTCCTTTGATAATCAGCCCAAATATTTAAGGCTAAAATAGATGAAAGTGAAATTGCTACAATTGTAATAACCCATATAAATGCTGTTTTCATATCTCCACCTTCAACAGCAAAGAATATGGCAAGAGGCATGGTTTGAGTTTTTCCAGGAATATTTCCGGCAATCATAAGTGTAGCACCAAATTCACCTATAGCACGTGCAAATGCAAGCACAATTCCTCCTACTATTCCAGGCAGTGCAAGAGGAATAGCAATTTTATAAAAAATTTTGAACTCACTGAGCCCAAGTGTACGGGCTGCATATATTATATTTGTATCTATCTGTTCAAAAGCAGAACGGCTTGTTCGATACATCATTGGAAATGATACTACTGTAGCAGCTATAACAGTTGCACTCCATGTAAATATAATAGATTTATCCATTAACATAAATAGTTT
Organism: Clostridium sp.; assembly: GCA_003539755.1. Classification (GTDB taxonomy): domain Bacteria; phylum Bacillota; class Clostridia; order Clostridiales; family Clostridiaceae; genus Clostridium. The sequence goes on along the minus strand of DPOH01000278.1, from coordinate 1,275 downwards.
TCCTATGGGACCATTCTTACCAACTAAAAGTAACAAGAAGAATCCTACTACTGTTGGAGGAAGCATTAAGGGAAGTGTGAGTATACCATCAAGCAGTCCCTTGAATTTTCCATTATAATTGGCCATTTTATAAGAAATAAATATTCCTACAAAGAAAGTTATAAATGTTGAAAGGAATGCTGTCTTTATAGAAATTATCAAAGGTGAAATATTATTAGCCATAAAAATCTCCTTAATTTAAGTACCTAAATTCATAAAGCAATATATCCATATTTTTCGAAGATTTGTTTTGCTTTATCACTGAATAAGAAATCTTCAAAAAGTTTTGCAGCATCTTTATTTTTACTATCTTTAACAATTGCAACTGGATAGTTAATTGGAGAATGATATTTTTCAGGAATAGTTTCAACTATTTTAATTGAGTCAATTCCATAAGTGTCACTCTTGTATACAAATCCTGCATCTGCATTATTTGATGCTACCCAAGATAAAACTTCTTTTACATCTTTAGCATATACTAATTTTGGTTGTAAGACATCAAATAAATTTAAGTTGGTTAATACTTCTTTTGCATATTTTCCAGCAGGAACGCTTGCTGGTTCACCCATTGCAATATGATTTATTTTGTTAGATGTTAAGTCTTCAATTGAATTTATAATAGTATTTTTATTACTGATTAAAACTAAAGCATTTTTTACTAAATCTTTTCTAGTGTCATCTAAAAGAAGACCTGCATTTTCTAATGAGTCCATTTGGTTTTGTCCAGCAGATATAAATAAATCACAAGGAGCACCTTGTTCTATTTGTTTTTGTAATGAGCCAGAAGAAGCAAAATTAAATGTAAGTTTTATATTGGGATTTTCTGAGTTGAATTCAGTTTCTATATCAGCCATGGCTTCTTTTAAGCTTGCGGCTGCAGAAATAGTTAATTCACTTTTTTCTTGTGTGTTTTTAGTATTTGTTGAGTTACAACTTATTAATGATAAGCATAAAGTACATACTAAAATTAATAAGGTGAGTTTTTTTTGTTTGTTCATTATAAATCCTCCTTAGTATAAATTTTACATTAAATAAGAATATTAATTATTAATTTGATAGTTATGTTAGATGAATATCTCATAAATATTTTATTCAATAATCTTAAATATTATTTAAAAAATGTATAATAGTAGATTGAGAATAAAAGAGTTGTGTAATAAGATATTATGTAAATATAAATTATTTAATGTTTTTGTTGAAATAAATAATTTATATATGTGAAAGTAGGTGGTTATT
>DPOH01000054.1 GCA_003539755.1 Clostridium sp. | reverse complement strand
TTTTTAACAGTTAAAAGCCTCCATCCTACTGCCTTCACATATTAATTACTTTTTTAGTATATCATGAAAATTATATACACATATATTACTTTTTTTCAAGAAAACTTATAATAAAGTTGTCTTCAATCATTTGTAATCAAAATTTGTAACTATATAATACATTTTTTCATATTATGCTTTATATACAACTATAAGAGGTAAAATTTATGATTGAATCCTTATTATTAGTATCATCTTTATGTATAGATTCATTTGTCGCAAGCATTGCATATGGTACATCAAAAATAAAAATCCCAATACTCTCAGCCATAATTATAAATCTAGTCTGCACAGCTACATTAGCCTTATCACTATTTGTTGGTTCAATCGTGAAAAATTTTCTTCCTGATAGACTTCCAGTTTTATTAGGATTTTTATTACTTATTTCAATAGGCGTATGCAGATTATTTGAATGTATATTTAAAACATGTATAAAAAAACATTCAAATTCTGATAAACCTCTTACTTTTAAATTATTTGATTTCAAGTTCGTATTACAAGTTTATGCTGATGAAATCAAAGCCGATTTTGATAAATCAAAATATTTAAGTCCAAAAGAAGCATTTTATCTTGCTTTAGCCCTTTCACTGGACAGCCTTGCAGTTGGATTCGGTTCAAGCTTATGCAACATAAATTACTTCCAAACTCTCTTGTTATGCTTTATTATTGGAATATTATGTGTCTTAATAGGAGTGCTCATAGGTAGAAATTGTGACGAGAAAATGCATCTTGACTTATCTTGGCTATCTGGAGTACTACTAATAATACTTGCTATACTTAGAGTTATAAAATTATTCAAATTTAATAATAAAAGAGCAAAACTTAATTTTTCTTTTATTAAAAATATTTTTTAAATAATATATTAAGAAAATAAACATATATAATTTTCTTATGAACTCGCCATCAAATAAAATATATTTTATAAAAATATATTAAAATCTTGACGAGTTTCATGTATATATCAACATTAATATTATTATGGAATTGATTTTCAAATAAATAAAACTTTGTTAGTTTATTATTTGCATAAAAAATGCCATCTACTAAATAGCAGATAGCATTTTCTCATTTTAATCAAAGAAATTTATAATTAAAACTCATACTCTTATATCATTACTATATATTTAATATCTTATCGAGTATAATCATATCTATATTTTCTTCAAATATTCTAGCTATTCTGTTATATTCGCTATCCTTATATTCAGATACTTTTTCTAATATTTCATCATCAGTAATTTTAATATTATTTTTTTCTTTTAGATTTCTTATGAATATTCTAGAAAATTCTTCATTATCAAATATACCATGAAGATATGTTCCTATAACATTCTTTTCATCATTACATACACCTATAATTTCTCCATCACTGCCTTTTATGAAAGGTACTACACCCTTACCTATCTTACTTACACCATTGTGAATTTCATATCCTTCTACTATGATATTCTCAATGCCTGATATATCTTCTAAATCACATAACAACTTAGCTTCTGTCTGTTTTGTAACTTTTTCTTCATTAAATCTCGTCTTTATATCAAGGAATCCAAATCCCTCTTCCTGACTTATTGCACCTTCAACACCACTCTTGTCAAGGACTACTTTTCCAAGCATTTGATATCCTCCACAAATTCCAATTATAAAGGTTCCATTTTCTTTTGCTTCCTTGATTTTATTAAATAACTTATTTTCTTTTATAATTCTTAAATCCTCTATAGTATTTTTAGTACCTGGAATTATTATTATATTAGGATTTTTAAGTTCTTCAGCTCTTTCTACATATCTTACATTTACACCATTTATTCTTCCTAATATATTAAAATCCGTGAAGTTTGACATATGAGAAAGTCTTATTACTGCAATATCTAAAGCTCCATGTTCTTCAGTATTTTTTATTCTTTCTGTAACGCTGTCTTCATCATCTATATCAAATTTTTCATAAGGCATTACTCCAAGAACTGGTATCTTAATTATTTCTTCAAGCTGCTTTCTGCCTTCTTCGAAATAATCTTTATTGCCTCTAAATTTATTTATTATTACGCCTTTTACTCTGTTTCTATCTTCTTCACTTAAAAGCTGAAGAGTTCCAACTACTGATGCAAATACTCCACCTCTATCTATATCTGCTACAAGTATTACTGGTGCATCTACCATAGCTGCCATTTCCATATTCGATATATCACTTTTTCGTAAATTTATCTCAGCACAACTTCCTGAGCCTTCTAATACTATAAAATCAAACCTTTTACTAAGCTTATCATAAGCTTTTTTTACTTGAACCTTAAGTTCTTTATTTAATTCCTTATATTTATAAGGTTCTATATTACAATATACTTTACCTTCCACTATAACCTGAGTGAAATCACCACTTGGCTTTAAAAGGACTGGGTTCATAATTGCTTCTTCTTCTATTCTGCATGCTTCAGCCTGAACCACCTGAGCTCTTCCCATTTCAAGCCCACTCTTAGTAACATATGAATTAAGTGAAATATTTAATGCTTTAAATGGTGCTACCTTAAAACCTCTATTTGCAAGCACTCTGCACATTGCAGTTGCTATAGTACTCTTTCCTACTGAAGATGCTGTCCCTAAAAACATAATATTTTTTTTAATCATAATATATCCCTTCTAATTAACCCTCGGTTAATTCAAAATATTTAAATATCCATATCCTTGTACTTCTTCTTTGCCAAGCACTTTAAACTCTACCTTTTTAGAGAAAATAGGCCCATCAAAAACTAATGTATGATATTCTCCATTTTCTCCACAAGGATCTGCTCCTTGTTCTTTAATTTGAGTTATAATATCTTTACTTAATATTTTGCCTAAAAATTCTATTCCCAGAGCATTTAAATTTACTTTTTTTATAACAGCCTTAAAGCCATAATCTAAAAATTCATTTACAAGAGCTTCACGATTTTCCTGCCATAATGGAAATAATTCTTTTATTCCTACATTATTGCATCTGTCAAAACCCCATTTTCTATGTTCTTCAATATCTATATCACCAAATATACAGAACTCTGCGCCATTTTCTTTAGCATATTTTAATGCTTTTTCAAACTCTTCTTCATATACGCTGTTTCTGCCACATTTCACTTCTATAAGAGGTATATTTAATGATTCTGCCACCTCTTTAAGAACACTTTTAGGAATTTTATGAAAACATGTATCATCACCCTCTGCAAATG
>DPOH01000254.1 GCA_003539755.1 Clostridium sp. | reverse complement strand
GGGGGGGGGGGGTGGGGGTGCGGGGGGGGGGGGGTGGGGGGGGGGGGTGGCGTCTGGTCCCTGCTCCTCCCTCCCCGCCCTGCGCTCTCTCTCCGCGTCTCCCCCCCCCACCGAGCACTCCACTATCCTCTTCGTCGGCATCATCCGATGTATATAAGAAACAACTATCATCTTCGTCGTCAGAAACAGATGTGTATAATATACATACTTTACACTATCAATAAGAAAATAATATCACATCTATTTATATATTATTTTCTTAATATAATCAATTAGTATGATTGCTTATTCACAACAAATCATCTAATATAAATATTGCCAACATTATAAATCAGTTTAATCTAGTGAAAAGCATGATTCGTCCATTACTTTTAGTTCATTATCTATTATTGGAATAAAGTCCATTAATTTTATTACATCATTCTCCAAATCAATACCTGGTGCAATTTCAATAAGATGAAGTCCATCTTCAAACAATTTAAATACACATCTTTCTGTTATATATAACACATCTTTTCTACTTTGTGAGACAAATTTACCACTAAAGGTAACTTGAGATACATGATTTACAAACTTTATATTTTTACCTTCAGATACAATTGCAAGCTTTCCGTGCTCTACATTTATATTTAAACCACCAGCAGTAAATGTTCCACAGAATATAGTTTTTTTTGAATTTTGAGTAATGTTTATAAAACCACCACATCCAGGTATCCTATTTCCAAATCTACTTACATTTATATTTCCATGCTTATCACACTCTGCCATTCCTAAAAAGCTTATATCAAGGCCTCCTCCATCATAAAAATCAAATTGTGTCAGCTGATCTATTATACATTCAGGATTATATGATGCTCCGAATTTAATTCCACTTTGAGGTATTCCCCCTATGGCTCCTGGCTCTACTGTAAGAGTTATAAATTGATTAAATTTATTTTTCTCTGCTTCTTTTGCAACCTCTTCTGGCACTCCTATTCCAATATTTACAACATTACCTTTTTTAAGTTCCATAAATGCTCGCTTGCCTATAATTTCTCTTGCTCTTATTTTACTATTTCTATTAATAGTATTTATACTCTTATTCTTTACTTGAGATCGTTCTTTTTTTATTTGTAGAGTGCCACACAAGCCTTCGTCATACTTTAATCCAAGAATCTGACTTTTTTCATTATCTTCAGCTTTCACCACATAATCTACATAAATTCTTGGTATCTTAACTTTATTACATGGCATTTTATCCTCTTCTAAGATATCATCTACCTGTACTATTACAACTCCACCACAATTTTTAACAGCTTGTGCTATGATAAATGATTCTGAATAAGTTGCTTCGTGTTCCATAGAAATATTACCACTTTTATCACTAAAAGTTCCTTTTATAAATGCAGCATTTATATTTTCATTTTTAAATAAAAGAAATTCTTCATCATTTATATTTATAAGTTTTACATAGTCCTCTTTAGTTATATTATTTGCTTTTCCACCTTCATTTCTAGGATCTACAAAAGTTCCAAGACCAACTCTGCTTAATGTATATCCAGCTTTTCTAGCAATATCTCTAAATATATTACACATTACCCCTTGTGGCAGATTATATGCCTGTACTTTATTATTAAGTATTAATTCACCAAGCTTAGGTGCAAGATTAAAATGGGCCCCAACCACCTTTTTTATAAGGCCCTCATGAGCTATATGATTAAGCCCCTTTTCCTTTCCATCTCCTTGCCCAGCTGCAAACATAAGTGTAATATCTCTTGGCTCACCTTCTTTTATATATCTATCTCCCAACTTTTTTAAAAGTTCTTCCGGTACAGCTACTCCTGCAAACCCTGAGACTGCAAGAGTATCACTCGACTTTATTAATTTAACAGCATCTTTAGAATCAATTATTTTCATAGATAGCTCCTTAAAAATTACTATTTACTATAAATTTGTTCTACCAATGCTCATTATTTTTTACTCTTTTCGTTATTTTATTAACACTTAAATATATACCTTTATTAATTTTCATAAAAAATTTTTCTTAAATAAAAAACGAATGAAAGCATTTTACTTAATCATTCGTTTTATTATTTATAATATTACTTCGTATTAGGCATTTTAATTGTCATATGATTATTGTGATCATGATGGTGGTCATGGTTATGACTGCATACAACGTTTTTATCTTGTAATTCTCCATTTATATATGAAGAAATTATATCATCTATATTTCCAGCAGCACCTCTTATAACTTCAAGATTATGACTCTTAAGACCATCTATTGCTCCCTGTCCTATACCTCCTGTAATTACTACAGATACACCTTCATCTTTTAATAATGTAGCCAATCCACCATGATTATGCTGTAAAGACTCAGCACTAACCACCTTTTTATCTGTAACTTTATTATCTTCGATAGTCACTATTTCAAAATTTTTGCTTTTTCCAAAATGCTGATTTATTTCATTTTCATTTTTAGGTAATGCTATTTTCATAATATCCTCCTTATATACTAATATATTTATAATATTTGAACTTGCCTTAAATACTAATAGCATTACTATTTTACCACAAAATTGTTATTTTTATAATATTTCACTTTAATCTAGCTAATTATTTCTTTATATGCTCTTTAAGTTCTTCTGAATTTAGCCTTTGTGGTTCTTTAAACTGATTTAGTACAAGAACTTTATAATATATTTCTGCTACATCTTCAACATACCTAGCCTTTGTCACCACATCATCTATATTTTCACTTATTATTACAATTCCATGACGTTCTAATAAACATGCATCATTCTTACTTAATGGTTCTATAACACTTTTCGCCAATTCTATAGTCTGAGCTTTTTCATATGGTGCTACATATATATATCCTCCATAATGCCTTGAATCTGATACTATAGGAGGAATAACTTTATTAGCTACTGCAAAAATAGTAGCATAAAGAGAATGAGTGTACATAACAGCTCGTATATTTTTCTTATTCTTATATATTTCAAGATGAATTAATTTTTCTCTACTTGGCTGCATTTCTTTATGAACTTCAATTTCATTTCCTTCACTATCCAGTATACATATATTTTCTGGTTTTAAATCTTCTCTGCTTACTTGAGATGGTGTTATTAGAATATATCCAGTACTTTTATCCCTCAAACTAAAACTTCCTGTTTTTTCTTTGCATAGTCCATACTTCTCTGCATCCTTTGCTATCTTGACCAATTTAATTCTAAGATTATCTAACAAATCAATCACTCCTATACTTATTCATATTTATATTTTTAAATTATTATTCGTATTTGTAACATATAAGTCCATATAATTATTGTTAATTTTTTATCAAATATATCTGCAGTTTTCTTATAAAAAACAAAATATATTTAATAATAATATATTCAACTTGAACTAAATTGTTACAAAAAAATCCCACAGAAATCTGTGAGATTTATATATTTATATATTCATTAATCAAATAAATTTGTACAACTTAGTCAATATCCCTTTTACTATATAAATTTGAACATATTATATATGAAATTACAGTTAATAATATTCCAATTATTAAGACTGAAACCTGCATACTATGAAGTGATATATTTATAATTGAATTTGGTGCTTGTGGTATTATTTTCACTATTGTCTTTGAAAAACATACTGGAAGTACAAATAGAAATACTAAAATTAGTCTTGCTTTATTAAATCCAACTACAAGGGCAATTGGAGAAACTATTACTACAACTACAATTCCTATTATATATATTGATAAATTTACTGCTTCTAATGGTATTATTTCAGAAGTAACCATATTGAACGCTTTTAAAATAATAAATATAAAATCAGCAAACAATACTGAAATAAATATATTAATTACACCATAAATATATTTAGATAAAATATATTTCTTTGGTTCAACAGGAAGAGAATACACTAAATAATTTACTTTACTCTTATTTTCATATGCAAGAGTACTATAATTTAAAAGCATTAATAAAAGCGCTGCACCAAATGGAAGCATAGAACCATCATTGTTTGTTACTGTGATAAAAACAGCCAGTAAAATCATTACTGCGCCTGATTTTTTTAATGCTAAAACTGAAGTATAGTGAAGCTTTATTAAATTAATCATATTATCCATATTCTCTACTCTCCTTATCCTACATAATAAATTAAAATATCATCTAATGAACATTTTTCATAAACTGCTTCATTTCCAAAAATCTCACGAGCTTTTAATTTATCATCCATAAGACCTTCATATCCAAATCTATTTTCTTTTAATGAAACAAATTGACTTTTTATATTCTCATCATACAAATCTTTTTTAAATTTTACCAATATATGATTTTCTAATATTTCGTCCTTTTCACCTTGTAAAAATATCTTTCCATCATTTATAAACACAATATAATCTGCACATTTTTCAATATCCGTTGTTATATGAGATGAATAAAACACCGTTACTTCTTCATTAACCATATGATTATTTATAATATCTAATATTTCATTTCTAACAATTGGATCAAGATTAGCTGTAGGTTCATCCATAATCAATAATTTAGGATGATGTGAAAATGCCATAACAAGCTGAAATTGCTTTTGTTGTCCTTTTGATAAATCCTTAAATGATTTATTTTCATCAAGGTTAAATTTATTCATATATTTTTTGTATACTTTCTCATCCCAATTAGAGTAAAATCTGCAAATACCATTCTTTATATACTTTAGTTTATTTTCTTCAAGAAATCCTGAAATATCACCTATATATCCAATATTATTTTTAATGTTACCATTATTGACTACGCTTTCACCAAATACTTTCACTTCACCACCATCTGGTTTTAACATACCCATTATCAAATTTATAGTAGTGGTTTTTCCACTCCCATTCCTCCCAATGAATCCAGTGATAAATCCTGTTTTCACATCTAGCTTATCTATATCAAGAGAAAAATCTGCATAATTCTTTTTCAAATTTCTTAGTTTAATTGCTTCCATAATTAAATTAAACCTCCTCATAAATATTCTTTAAAATCTCAATACATTCATTAAGTCCTAATCCAAGTGATTTGGCCGTGACTATTACTTCTTCAAATCTACTTTCCATTTCCCACATTGCCGCTTCCTTTAATCTTTCAGAACTTGCTCCTGCAACAAAGGTTCCTTTACCTACCACAGTTTCAATAAACCCTTCTTTTTCGAGTTCTTCATAAGCTCTCTTAGTGGTTATTATGCTTACCTTTAACTCCTTTGCAAGCATTCTGATTGACGGAAGCATTTCACCTGATTTTAAGCTGCCATTCAATATTTGATTTTTAATTTGATTTTCTATCTGCTCATATAACTTAACTGGTGAATCATTACTAATTAAAATATCCAATTGTATACCTCCGTATCTAAATGTGTATATCATCTATACACACATATTATCACCATTTTTTATTTTTGTAAATATATTACACGTAAAATTATTTCATTTTTCAGATTTATATTTTTATAAACTTTTAACTTATCTCAATTACCTCAAAACTTAACTTGAACAAAATAAATCCCATAAAAATACTTCATCATTTTTATGGGATAGATACTTTTTATAATTTTACATTCTACAATAAGCTTTATCTTCTATAACTTCTACTTCAATCTTGTTTATAAATACTCTTCTATTATTTAAATTAAACATTTCAAAAATAACTTCATCATACTTTTTAATACTGCTATCATGTTCAACATCTATTAAGATTTCTATTTTTTCATCATTTTCTTTAACAGCAATTTTATAAATATCATATGCACCATTTCTATATTCAAAGCTTTCACCATCATCAACATAGTGCTCATATGATGATACAGCTTCTTCTTGTCCTAAGAATAACTGAACAGATAACTTATCATTTTGTTTTTCACCAACAAAATTCTGTACATCATAATTAGGAATAATACTGCCCTGATTTATATATATTGGACATACATCTAATGGAGTCTGCGTTATTATATACTGGCCCCCTTTATATTCTTCTTTTGTCCAATACTCAACCCATGAATTCCCTTCTGGAAGATATACTAGTCTCGCTTTTACTCCTTGTTCAACTACAGGAGCTACTAAAATATTATCTCCACACAAGAATTCATCATTTATTTCATAAGTATTTATATCATCTTGATAATTGAATAATAATGGTCTTATCATAGGCGTACCCGTTGTTGAAGCTTTGTACATAGTATCATAAATATATGGCATAAATTGATATCTTAGTTTAATATATTTTTTATTTATTTCTTCTGTTTCCTTATCAAATGCCCATGGTTCCTGATCTCTTGTTCCCATAGCAGAATGATTTCTAAAAAGTGGTGTAAATGCTCCTACTTGAACCCATCTGCTTAAAAGCTCACTGCTACAGTCATGTCCAAATCCGCCTACATCAGTTCCACAGAAAGCCATACCACTTAATCCTAAGTTCATAAGCATTGGTAAAGACATTCTTAAATGTTCCCAAGTACTTTGGTTATCACCTGTCCAAACAGTAGAATACTTCTGAGTTCCAGCATAACATGCTCTTGTAACTATGAATGGTCTCTTATTTGTATATTTTTTTATTCCTTCATAAGTAGCCTTTGCCATAAAATGGCCATAGATATTATGAGCTTCCTTATGAGAAACTTTTACTCCATCATTATCAAACATAACATCATCTGGCAGAGGTCCCTTAAAACTTGCTGGCTCATTCATATCATTCCATATTCCACTTACCCCTACATCCATCATAATTTTTTGATTTCCTGCCCACCATGCTCTTGTTTTTGAATTTAAGAAATCTGGATACACTGATTTTCCAGGCCATACTTCATTTGTATATATAATTCCATCTTTATCTGTTGCATAATACCCATGTTTAAGCCCTTCATCATAAATATTATATCCTTTATCTACTTTCACACCAGGATCTATTATTGTTACTACCTTAAATCCCATAGTTTTCAATTCTTTAATCATTTCTTCTGGATTCTCAAACTTTTTATTATTCCAAGTAAATACTCTATATCCATTCATATAATCAATATCGAGATATATTGTGTCACAAGGTATATCTTTTTCTCTAAAATCATGTGCAATTTCCATAACTCTTTCATAATTTCCATAAGACCATCTACATTGTTGATATCCAAGTGTCCATTTTTGTGGCAGTGGCATTCTTCCAGTAATAAATGTATATCCTTCTACTACTTTTTTAACTTCTGGTCCATATATAAAATAATAATCAAGATTTCCATCTACTGCTGAAAAATAATAATATTCAGAATTATCTCTTCCCATATCAAAATGTGTTTCAAAATGATTATCAAAGAAAATACCAAATGACTTCTTATCTTTAACTCCTATGAAAAATGGAATTGATTTATAAAGTCTGTCAAAGGTTTCACCATGTGGCTGAGGATTATCAGTATTCCAGTTTACATAGTGATATCCCTTTTTATTTAAAGGACCAGTTTTTTCTCCAAAACCATAAAAGAACATATTATCTTCCATAGCTTTTATTATTTTAACCTTATCTTCCACATGGTCTTTTACATCATGTCCCTCTTCTTTTGCAAGCTCATAATCACCATATCTTCGTGCAAACGCTTTTTCTTTTCCTCTATAGTCTGCACATAAAAGCTCACCATTTTTATCATAAATATCAATTTTCATATTATCGTTTACATCCACGATTAAAAGTTTAGTTCTTATAACTAGCTTTTCTTCTAATCTTTCTACTTTTGCAGTAAAATTACCATTTTTATCATCAATATTTTCTACTGCTTTAGAATTTCTCTCTTC
>DPOH01000255.1 GCA_003539755.1 Clostridium sp. | reverse complement strand
GCCCTATACTGGCACCTATATATACATTCCTATTACCTACTGCTTCTTTTGCTATATTTATACCTTCAGAAATTATATCTTTCAACTCTTTTCTTGTTATTCCAAGATCATATGTATTAGCTGAAAATGTATTCGTTCTTATAAGTTTAGCCCCTGCTTCAATATATTCACAATGTATTTTTTTTATAATTTCTCTATTATTTAAATTTGCAAATTCACAATAAGATATATCATTACCACTTAATTCTGAATAATATGTTCCCATGGCCCCATCACAAATCAAAATATTATTTTTTAAATATTCAATAATCATAATTAATCTCCCCAATTTATATAATTTATCGATATTATACTATATTTCCCCAGTTTAGTCTTTAATTTTATCGTAATAAAAAAGACTATATCAAATTATAGCATAAAAACTTTAACTTAATACAGTCCCTTTAAAATTATTTACTCTTTTCTTTTTTAGGAATATCTATTATTACATTTTCATTTCCAGTTACTTTTTCATCTTCTTCTGGTTTTATTTCAATTGTAGAACCCGTTCCTGTACTATCTGGTTTTGTTTCTGGTTTTACTTCCGGATTTACTTCAGGTTTTGGCTCAGGTTTTACTTCTAATTGTGTCTGTGGTGGAATAGCCACATCTTCTTTTTTGTCTGCATTATTTGATGGAGCTTCAGGCTTAAGCTCAATCTCCTGAGTTATATTAGAAGACGATGATGAAGTATTATTATTTTCTTCTTTTACTGAATCAGAATCCCTATCAATACTTGCAGATGGTAATTTTGATTCTTGATGTTTATTAGATTCATCCTTAACTTTTGTTTCATTATCAGTTGTAGAAGATGAATTATGATTTTCATCTGTTTTAGATACTGTTGATTTGTCTTCTTCTTGATTTGGAACAGTTTCTAAATTATTAATTTCATCACTATTTGAATCCCAATACACAACATTATCCTGGTCTTTAATTTGAGCTGTAAGTTCTTTTACAGGTGCATTCTTAATATTCTTTTTCATAGTTTCATCTGCTACTTTATAAGCTTCATATCTTCCAAGGCTTATTCCTTTTTCATTAGCTTCCTTAATATCTTCTTTCTTATCGACTGTTACACATGCAACATTTTGACTATCAAAAGTTGATACTATTATTCCTTTTACATTTTCTGCATACTCAGTATCACAATCGTTATTTGGAAAACCAACAGCTACAAGTACATCTTTATTCTTACTTAAATAATCTTTTTCTACTAGAATATCTTTTATTTTCTTTATTCCATCATTTATATTTAAGTTTTTAATTTCTTGGAAATCAGCATCCTGTCCATCCAAATTTTTACCTTCTACTTTAATTATATTTTGCTTATTATCAGCTGTAATTTCTATACTTGGATTTATATCTATACTGACGACTGCATAAGCTTTATTAAATATCAAATTTTGAAAGACGGTGAATACAATCAAAAATAATGCTGCTATAGACCCAAAACTCTTCATAAATATATTCATATTAAAATGCCTTTTATTAGATGATTTTGCACCTTTAACAATATCTTCTTCAAAATAGAATATCTTCTGTCCGATAGACATTCCAGGTTTAACAAAAATTCTATCCATAGTACCATCATCACACATAACAATAGCATAGTCATCTTTGATTTCCATTATTAACCCTTTGTTCATTTTATCACCTACTTTCTGATCCAATTTTTTAATGCACTAAGATTTTTATTAATTATAATTACTACTGAGATAATGAATTTTTTGCTCCGCTTAACAACCTTTTCTGTAACTCCAAACCTTAAAACAATCTTCTTTATTGGAAGTCTTCGTTTTAAATACATAAAAGATACAAATTCTTCTTCTTCACTAATTTTTTGTGATAGATTAATTGCATTTTCTCTTGTGGCCTGTTGTTTAGGTGCTTCATTCACTAAATCATCTAAAGAAAAACCAAATAGTTCAATTTCACTTTTCAGTTTTCCAATCTGTTCAACCAGTATGCTGTTATCCTCTTTTTGCTCTAAATATTCGTCCTTGAATTCAATTCCATTATCAAGTAACTCTTCAAGTGATGAGTGTGCATGTCTATTCTCACCTTTTAAATAGTTCTTAATCCTGCTGGATATAACTAGCTTAGCATACGATAAAAAATGTCCTTTTTCATTATCATATCTTTCGACAGCTTCACTAAATGCCAGCATTCCAACACTTAATTCTTCATCGTTTTCACATGAAACATACCTGCCTGTAACATCTGAAATACTCTTTATAATAAAAGGCATATGACTATCTATAATCTCATTAATACTAGTATCTTCATCACGATTTAAATCAATTAAAACATTATTGAGCATATATCCGCTCCCTTCCTGGTCATTAAATATATACAAAAAAAATTATGTATTTTGGTACTTTTTTAACCAAATATATTTTACCATAAAAAATTCTCAAATTCGCTTGTCCTAAACATTCTATTATCTACATAGTATATATTAC
>DPOH01000002.1 GCA_003539755.1 Clostridium sp. | reverse complement strand
CCAACATACATTGGATATATCTCTTCTATATTCCTATGAGTAAATGCACTGTTATTAATTACTCTGCTTTCTTTTTCATCTAAAGTATGACTTTCTCTTTCTGTTCGTGTATCAAGTGAATAATATACATCTTCATACTTATAGACACCACTTTTATTCATAAACTCTTGTTTTTCATTTTTTCCTGGATAATAATCTGGTACTTCGTTATTTACACGCATTCTAATTAATGAAATATTATTTAATTTATCAGTAGTTATTATTCCACCTTCAAAATTATCTATATATAATTCATTGATTTGCTTCTTATCTTCATCTAGATATTTTATAATTTCACTATTTGAAATTCCTTTAATAAGTTTTCTAGATGTACCATCTGCTATAATTACAACCAAATGATTTTTTTCATCCTTTATAAGCTTTTCAAAGCACTTTATAACACCATTTCCAGATGTTTTTATTCTTCTATTTCTACCTTTTTTACATGCTTCATTAGATAACTCTAGTATAAATTTCCAATATGGATACTCAATTACAGTTTCCATTTTTGCAAAAGCCTTTATCTGCATTTTTTCAAAATCACAAGTAACCATAATTGCAAATGGTTCAAGTGTAGTTCCATTCTTTGTGTTAATATAATTACACACATATATTCCTGATACTACAGTATTTTTTAACATTTTCCTTTTTGAAACATCAGTTAAGATTCCTAACTGTCTGTATCCATCTAAAATTGTATTTTTTATTACCTGATTGTAATTATCACTTTTATATAATGATTTAGGTTCTTTTTCACTTTTACCTTCTTCATACTCCTTCATTTTAATTTTATATCTTTCTATTTTATTTAACCTTTTCTTTTCCGCTTCATAAAAAGCTTCTGGAGTTATAAATTGAGTCACTCTTCCTGTCTGAGCAAATCCTCTTCTTATTGCCTGCTTTGGATCTACTCGCGAATCACTTTTTTCATTTCCATTACTATCTTTTATCTTAAATTCACCTGGACCTGCAAGTATTACAAAAGCCAAAGTTGGCTTATTAGTATGTTCTATATTGTTTTCTATCAAATCAATTCGATCATTAAAGCCTTCTAGATTTTTTTTACTATTCTCATTTTTTAATTCAAGGCATTCACTAAATTCACCTAAATCTCGAGTTGTTATTATTGTAGCTGTATCTTCAAGATGATTACTAAGAAAATACTTTAACTGTTCAACTATTTTTTCACTTCCGCCATTATACCAGATCTCAACTGTTAATTGCTCTTCAAATAAAGCTGATTGTAATACTTGATGAAACCTCTCTTTATTTTCAATATTAAAATAATCATCAAAATAACTTTTTGGATTTTCATTATTATATTGTAACTTTATTGCTTCTAATGGTTCTTCTTCTATTTTAAATGGAATTTTTGACATAATATCAATAAAAATTGTTTTATAATCTGCAAATGGTTCACCTGCATGCATATTATGCTTTATTTTTTTGCCTGCATTACCCATACCATATTCAAAAGGAATTAATGCCTTTTGAATATATAATTGAGGCTTAATTAGAATATCTTCCGGATCATTTAAATTATCATCATTGCTATTGTCATAACAAACAGAGTAACATTCTTTATCAGAAAATACCCAGTCTATTTTCTTACTTAGAAAATTATATTTAATTCTCATCGGTTGAAGTTTATAGTTATCTTCTCCTCCTACTTTCAAATAAACTGTTTTTTCTGTATCTAAAAATGGTTTGATTTCTTCCTCATTTCTGCTTATCCATCTTCTAATTGATATATTTATATTTAAATATGATTCATTTTTAGGTGGTAATGTCTGTACAGAAAAATTTACAACATACGAAAAATAGTCCTTATCATTTATGTCTTTTAAACCTGTTGGATTTGTAACAATCTCATTTTTACCTGAATAATAAAACTTAGTTTTCTGACCATTAATACTTATGTCTGTTCCTATTATGTTATTTATAACAAGTAAAGGTAATATTCTAAATCCATCCTTGTCATAGTTTCTTCCTTTATTAAATAAAAGCAAATTTTCTTTTCTTACATTTTGAGAAAAATCTACATCTTTTAATTCTTCGCATATTCTATTAGCATATTCTTTAACTTCATCATTATTTTTTCTTTTCTTTTCAAGCTCTGTTTCTTCAATATAAAATGCTTCAATCCAGCTTCTTATTATATTCATAACTAAATTTGTATTTATTTCTCTATCTGATACAATCCATCTGTCATCTACTGTATTATTAGATACATCTTTCATATCTACCACACCATCTAAATGAGTAACAAATAATTTTTTCAAAGAATTAAGCGGAAGATAATGATATGATCTATTAAACTTCGCATTAGATTTTTCCTCCAAATTCAATAACTTTTCCTTTAAAGATTTAGGCATTGGAAGAAAATATACATCAGCATATATCTCATCATCCAATTTAAACATCATTGGTACTATATATTCTTTATCCTTATTCATAATCTGCTCCTTTCAATGCATTGTAGAATGGTTCATATAAAGTCTTAGCTACTTCTGCATCCTCTTCATCATTCATTAAATCTTCTAAATATTTTTGTAATTCTATTAATATATCAAATCCATCTTCTTCTTTGCGTTTGAAAGCTCCATCAATAAAATATATTCGTGGAACTTTTTCTTTAGGTATTTTACCTATTCTACATATCCTTCCAAATACTTGATTTAACATAACAAAGAAACATGCTACTAAATCCCTTTTATCTTCTTTAGGCATATATTTTAGTTTTATATTAAATTCACTTAATCTATTGTATTCTGCGAAAGCGCTAATTCTAATATTTTTGTATATTTCTAAATCATTTTTACTACCAGAAATTCCATTATATTTACACATTATCTTCCCATTAACTTTTTGAACATGAATAAGATAATCTCTTGGATCAACCATCGGTCTTACCAAAAACATAATGGTGTCAAATTTTGAATTTCCCTTATTATCTACAATGTTATAGCCTCTTTCTATTACAATTGCCGGAGCTATAAGTACTTGTTTATCAAACTGCTCTATCCTACTTCGTAATGTAGAATCTTCACTATATGTCCTATCACCATCTGACTTTAGTGAAGATACTAAAATATCATCTTTTTTAGCAAAAATACTATCAAGGCATTTCTTTGAAATTGAAGCCTGTTCGTACTTATTTACAATTCCTAGGATAGTATCATTTCTTTCTATTGAATCAATAAATAACTCCCTATTTTCTCGTATTAATTTATCAATCATTTTATTTTTCAAATCATCTGAAGCTCCTGATACTATAGTTTCACTTCTAGCTATATGCATTTTTGTCTTTGAAAGATACTCTCTTTTATACGGTTCTGCTTCAATAATATTCGTAATTGGTGCACTTATGTGATATCTTGAAGAACCTGGTATAAATCCAGTACCAGACATTAATAGAACATTTGGTCCTAATGGTTCTCCTTTAGTACTTAATTTAAACCATGGATATTTTAAAGCTAATGACCTCCCAAACCCATATTGTTTTGTTATATATAAATCATCTTCCTTTTTTTCAAATGCTAATGTATTTCCAATTGGAGACATTGGTATAACTTTCTGCAACTCTTCAAAATTCTGACTTAATATATCTCTTAAGTCATTGTCAACCTCATCCATGTCCCTAATTTCATCTGAAAGTTTTCTATATAATTGTTCAAAACCAATCACTTCTACAATAAATTGTATTTTGTTATACATATTTGAATTTAATGTAGCAAATTCGGCCTCCACTTCTTTTTTTGCTTGGATTCTTTTTAGAGTCTTGCTTGTTCTACTGTCAACCACGTATTCTTTCAACCTACTTAATATAACATTAAATAAATCGCTTCCTCCAGTAACTAAATCAATTATTTCTATCTGGCCTGTTTTAATAGGTTTTTTAAGCAAATCATACAATGCTTGCCATATACCATCAGGAAGTCTATTGGTTTCATTATATTTCTCTGCCAATTTCGGGTCACTCTTAATATTGTTAAGTAAACTAAGAGCTGTAAAATGCTTCATGTATGATTCTGAGAAGCCAGTCTTATGTTGCTGTATCTTCTGATTTATTTTTATCAGCTTAAATTCCAAGCGCGATAATAAATCTACTATTTCACCCATCTGCTCTGATTCAGTTTTTTCTTTGAGGTTCATACTTCTAAAATTCATTTGAATTTTAGAATTATTTTTCAAATATTCATTTATTCCTATAGAAGGAGATAAAAGCCCATCTAATTTACACATTATATTGTCAGATTCATCCATAATAATCAAATCTACATTATCTAAAGCATAAGTAAATACCTTTTGTTTTTCAATACCAAAATTAGATTTACATAAACCTTCAATAGTAGTTACCAATACATCTGCTTCATATATCTTCTTTTCATACTTTGTTTTAGGGCACATATAATAAAATGGGCATTTATATTTATTATATTTATTTAAGTACCATACTGCCTTGCCTTCAGCATTTATATCTTCACTATACTCATATATCTTATGGCATGGTTCACTGCCATTTTTTATTACTATATCAGTTCTTTTTATTAATGAATTTAGAAAACATCCTCCCTGAAGTACTTCGGATATGTGTTCTGGCAGAAAATTTTTATCTTGCATCAATGCATTTATATGTTTAATTCTATTTGAATTTCCAACTATTGCAGCTGCTTTTATACCTAACTCTTCAAGAGTATTTATCTGCTTAAATACATCATCTACAGTAGGTTTTATCAATAAAGTCCTATAACCTCTCTTTGCTAATAATATTGAAATACATTCAGCCAATACCGATTTTCCTGCTGCAACCTGTCCTGCTGTATTATTTATTTTATCAATTACAAATTCACTGCATTTTTCTATTTTCTTACCTTTTCTAACCAATATGTTACCATTTTCAAGTACATTTTCCCTGTACTTTTCTCCTTTTAAATTCTTATCTATCAATGCAGCTTCTTTATAAATATCATCTAACTTTATTCTTATGCTTCCACCTTTTTTGCTTCTAGCATTTAATATCTTTGTAGGTTTTATCTTTTTAGGGAGGTTAATTTCTATCTCTTCCTTATTATTTAATACCCCATATTTTTTTGTATCATCTAATGCATAATTTATTGTATGCTCTCTCTTCTCAGGCTCCTGCATTAGCAGTTCATCATAATCATCTATCCTATTTCTATATATTAATGGTATCTTATTATTTCTAATTAATTTTCCTTCTTTATCTATATTGTACATTGCAAATTCTTTATTTGCTTGCATTTTATAAATTTCTAATGCATCATGATATACTTTTGCTTGATTCAATGATTTTAACAGAATTCTTGCATTTGCTATTAAATAATCAGTTTCATCAAATTCATTTTTAATTATTAAGTTATATCCTGATAATAATAAATAAAAATCATCTGCATCCTTATTTATTTTGAGTTTTTCACATAATCTAAATAGTATTTCAAGTCTTACAAATACCCTAGGCTCTATCATACTTAGTTCCATATTATCTTTTACTCTTTTTATAACAGTGTAAATGTTCATATGTTTTCACGTCCTTCAATTCTAAACAAAAGAATTTCTTCAAAGTCTTTAAGCTTCATACAACTTATATC
>DPOH01000323.1 GCA_003539755.1 Clostridium sp. | reverse complement strand
TTGCATCTATAGGTGCAGCTATGTTTATTTCAATACTTAATGACAATACAGTATTGGGAGTAGAAATATTTTGGGAGCTGTTAGGCTTATGTCTACTTTGTTCGGTAGTTAGCACTTTTCTTTTAAATCCACAAAAAGAATGCTCTAAAAATCAGGCAATTATTAGAATAGTAATTCATATAATACTTATTTATTCTCTTATATTTGGAAGTGGTTTAATTTTTAAATGGATAGATATTAATAATATTGGAGAATGTTTTGAATTCTCAATAATGTTTTTTGGGATTTATGCTGGGGTTTGGACAGCAATTTATAAAAGAGATAATAGGGAAGCAGAAGAATTAAATGAAAAAATTAAGTGTTATATTGAGAAAAATGAAAAATGATTTTTAATTTGATAATGAGTAAGATGGTAAAAATAGAAGGGAATATAAAAACTGTTGTCATTATAAATGGCAGCAGTTTTTTATATATAAAAGGAAGTAATACTTGAATATAGTTTATATTCAGTTAAATGGATTATTTCAATTGTAAACAATAAATTAATTATTATAAAAAATAGTAATTATTGTACAATATATACATTTTTCTATAATAATTAAAAAGTAATTATATTTTATTAAAAAAGTAAAAATATTAATAAAAAGAGTATAAAGAATAATATATAAGGCTCGATAATTAAAGATGAAAAGGGAGTGGAAGAATGAAAAAAATATCAACTAAGATTCTTGCAGCAATAATTATATCATGCTTAGTTACTTCAATTCTTATAACCGGAATATCGAGTTTTATGAGTATAAGGACGGTAAAAAATGAATCTGAAAATAATCTTTTAAATATGGCAAGAACTAATGCTAAGGAGATTAATGAAGGGTTAACCTATACTAAAAATTTTGTGGAAAATATAGAGTCATTAATTGGATCTACATTAGATTTAAATAAAGTTAGTAGTGATGAAAATTACGCAAAAGATTATCTGAACTCATTTGATGGATTTGTAGAAAAAGTAGTAAATGATAATGAGAAATTTTTAGGGTGCGCTGTTTTTATTAATCCTGAATTAACTAATGAAGCAAATCAGGTTATTTATGAAAGAAATGAATCTACAAAACAAGTAAATAAACTTTATAAGTTTGGAAAAGAAAGCTTTTATGCAAGCAATCCTGAAATGTCATGGTATTACAATGCTGTTGGTCAAAAAGATGGCGTATGGAGTGATCCTCATAAGGATGCTTCTTCAGATAGTATTAGAATGGCATTTACAAAACCAGTATACATAAATAATACTTTAGCAGCATTAGTTGCAGTAGATTTATTTTTTAATGATTATAGAGATATGATAAATAATATATCTGTATACAACGAAGGATATGCATTTTTACTTAGTGCTAAAGGTAATTATCTAGTAGATAAAAAATTTACTGAAGCAGATAACATAAAGGATAATATTGAAAATGCAGAAATGCTGAATAAAGATGAAGGAGTTCAATATTATAAAGCTGATGAAGTTAATCGTGTACTTGCATATTCAAAATTATATAATGGTAATATTATGGTGATAACTGCAACTCAAAAAGATATATTAAGAAATATAAGTAATAGTATTAAGATTGTAATTGTTGTTACTATAATACTTGCAGGATTAAGTGCTGTGAGTGCATTTTTAGTTAGTAAAAGAATAACTGGCCCAATAATCAAAATTACGGAACTTGTTAATCTGACATCTGAGCTTGATTTTAGAGATAGTGATGAATTTAATGAAGTGGGAACTTATAAAGATGAGATGGGCATTATAGGTAACGCAGTAATTAAATTAAGAGCTCATATAAAAGATACTATATCTGAAATAAAGGTGTGTTCTAATGAGACATATATGAATGCAGAAGAATTAAAAAAGGCTACAGAACAGTTAAATGAATCTGCTGAGTCAATTAATAATACTGTAGTAGAATTAGCAAATGGTGCTGGTGAACAGGCAGAAGAAGCACAATTAAGTGCAGAAAAATTAAATGAACTAAATAATAATGTAGAAAAAATGGTTTCTATTACAAAAGGATTCAAAAGTGAGTTTGGAAAAGCTACAGATGAAAATAAAGATGGTTTAAGTTCAATTACAGATTTAATGATTAAAGTTGAGGATACAAGAAATCTTTCTAATAAGACTAATAAAAATGTTAATCTTTTAGCAGAAAAGTCTGTAGTTATAGAAAGTATAATATCTACAATTGATGATATATCAGAGCAGACAAATCTTTTAGCACTTAATGCAGCTATTGAAGCAGCAAGAGCAGGGGAGTCTGGAAAGGGATTTGGAGTTGTAGCTGAGGAAATAAGAGGTTTATCAGAACAGACAGCAGAAGCAACACAAAAAATAAGCCAAATAATTAATGAAATAAGGCTTGAAATTAATAACACTAAAGAGAATATGGATAAATCTAATACATCTTTAGATGAAATGAATAATTCAATGAATGTATCAAAGAGTATATTTGAAAAAATGCAGAATACTTTTGATTTTATGACTGATCAGGTAGAGCAGTTAATTGAAAATATTGAGAATGTTAATGAAAGCAGTGAAGTAGTATCTGGCTCAATGAATGGAATAATTGCTGTATGTGAGGAATCAGCAGCTGCAACTGAAGAAGTATCAGCTACAGTGCATGAACAGCTAAATTCAGCTAATGAAGTTGGAAAAGGAACTGAAGAATTAAATTCAGTTGTTAAAAAATTAGAAGAGTTATTAGGAAAATTCACTATTCAGTAATATTAAAATTTTAATAGGTTAGATATAAGAAAAAATTACTAGTATAAAAACTAAAATATACTAGTAATTTTTTTATATAAAATATAATTATTAATTTATTTTATAGCATGGCTATAATAAGTTTTATACCTTTATTATGAATTATTTCTTTCCATTCATCACTTATACCATCATCTGTTATTATGGTATCAAAACTGTCTAAATCAGCAAAGTAAGATGATTTAACTGTACCAAATTTTGATGAATCTACAAGAAGTATTTTTTCTAATGATGAATTTAAAATTGCTTGTTTTGTTAAAACTTCATAACTATTAGAGCAGGTAACACCTAAGCTTTCATGGACACCAGCCGCTGAAACAAATACTTTTGTAGCACGGGTTTTAGTTATTAATGAAATTCCTTCAGCACTTTCAAACATTTGAGTATTTGGATGGAAGTATCCACCTGAAAAAATTAAATTTATATTCTTTTTTTGAATTAACTCATTTAAAATATTAGTATTAAAAATAAGTGCACTGATTTTTAAGTTTGAATCTATTGAATTTGCAAGCTTTTCAGTTGTAGTTCCAGTATCAATTATTATTACATCATCTTCTTCAATGAGTGAAGCAGCAGTTTTTCCAATTAATAATTTTTGATTTTCTTGTTTAATAGTTTCATCATTAATATCATAAAATGATTCAAGTTTGTCTATACTATTTGAAGGATTATATATTGCTGCACCATAAACATTATTGATAATATTATTAGACATCTATACTTCAAGATCACGTCTTATAGTCAGTTCAGAAACATTTAATATTGAAGCTAATTCTTTTACAGTAACTCCATTTCTTTCTTTTAATATATCTATAATTTTATTTGCACGCTGTAATTTTTTGCTCAAATATTAATCACCACACTTTCAATAAAAAACTATATAAGCTATTAAACTTATATTTTAATTTAAGAAATAAATTTATCAGAATTATTTTACATTGACTGATTTTATGTGTCAATAAATTAAATGTTCGAACTTTAACATTTTGTGTTGACATTTTAACATGTAGAATGTAATATGATTACATAAACAATAAAATTAATTACAGTGAGGTAGTAAAATGAACAAAGCAGATATTTTAAGTCATGTAGATCACACATTATTACAACCAATTGCAACATGGGAAGATATAAAGAAAATATGTGAAGAATCAATTGAGTATAAGACAGCTTCAATATGTATTCCAGCATGTTATATATCTCGTATTAATGAAACATATGGAGATAAAGTTAATATATGTACAGTAGTTGGATTCCCTTTAGGATACTCAACAACAGAAGGAAAAATAGCAGAAACTAAGAAGGCTCTAGAAGATGGAGCTAATGAAATAGATATGGTAATTAATATTACTGATGTTAAGAATAAGTTATTTGATAAAGTTACAGAAGAAATAAGAGCTTTAAAAGAAGTATGTGGAGATAAGATTTTAAAAGTTATTGTTGAAACTTGCTATTTAACTGAAGATGAAAAGGTTCAAGTATGTAAATGTGTAACAGATGCAGGAGCAGATTACATAAAAACTTCTACAGGATTTGGTACTGGCGGAGCTACACTTGCAGACGTTAAGTTATTCAAAGAACATATAGGACCAAATGTTAAAATTAAAGCAGCTGGTGGAGTAAGCACAGTTGAAGATCTTGAAATGTTTATAAATGAAGGATGTGACAGAATCGGAACAAGTAGAGCAGTTGGATTATTAAAAGGTGAAGAAACACAAGGATATTAATTAGTTTAAGATCTGTGAAGATGTAGAGGTAAATAATATATTCATAAATATTGTAGTTAATGGAGAAGAATTTTGAATATAAAATTCTATCCATTAGCTATATTTTTTTATATTTATTTAAAGTAATTTATATTTTATTAAATACAATATATTGATAATATTGAATTTTTATGTTAATTTGTATAATATTTAAAAAAATAACCGTGTTTATGGAAAAATAGAGATAAAATAAGAATTAAATAGAAAAAAGGTAGAAAAATAAATAAAATTAGTGTATAATTTCTTTTGATGATAAATTTTGTAATATTTACAAAATGAAAATGATATTATATATCTGGTCAGAATAGCATTTTGTTTTAGTTTTATTTATTAATCTTTTCTGAAAGTATTATTTATAAATGAACTTATCATTTATATTTTTGTGTTGAGAAAATTAATATTTAGGCAACTTAACAC
>DPOH01000325.1 GCA_003539755.1 Clostridium sp. | reverse complement strand
TATTGAATACGTAACTGATTATTTAAACCTTATTATTTGTTATAATAAAGTATCATCTGACTTAGTATTAATTAATTCAATTCCAAAATCCAATGCTTATCGTATAAATAACTTATATTTATTTTCTTTTTTTAGTAGCATAACATTTGGATTATTATTATTTATAGTAATATATATATTCTATTTAAAGAGAATCTTCAATCCTATTAACTCATTAATAGAAAATATGGGAGCAAACATAGAATACAACTTATCCTATAAATTTTTATATAATAAAAATGATGAAATTGGTATACTAATTAATTCATATAATAAAATGAAAAGTAGAATTAATGATTTAATAAATATAAATTACAAAACTAAAATAGAACAAAAAGAATTAGAATTAAAGCAATTACAAAATCAAATCAATCCTCATTTCATATATAATACATTAGAATCAATTCATATGATGGCTGAAATAAATGACGACTATGAAACATCAATTATGGCAGAGTACTTTGGTGCTATTATACGATATAGTATGAATAGAAAAATAAATACAGTAAAACTTAAAGATGAAATTGCTATTATTGATAATTATATTTATCTTCAAAAAATACGATTTGATGATTTATTTACTATAACAAATTTAATTTCTGAAGATGTATTAAACTGTGAAATAATAAAAATGATAATTCAACCTCTCATTGAAAATTCTATTAATCATGGATTAAGTGAATGCTCTGAAAATGGTAAAATAATTATACAATCCTTCGTTATTGATGGTAATCTCATTTTAACAATATCTGACAACGGTATTGGAATGGATGAAAAAACACTTAAATCACTAAATGATTATATTAATGGAAAAAATGAAGCTTTTAAAGGAATAGCACTTAGAAATATAAATAAGCGTCTTAAACTTAACTATGGAAATGAATATGGACTCGAAGTATGCAGCGTAAAAGATAAAGGAACATCTATATCAATTACTCTTCCCTACATAATTAATAATAATTAATTTAACTTTTACAATTACTTTTATACCTTAGTAACTTATAAAAATTAAATCTATAATGAATAGCTCTATTTATTTATACAATATCATTATAATTAACTGTATTTAATAAATAGAGCATTTAAATTTATTCTAAACTATTTTTACTTATCTCTTTTAAAATAATCACATATTAACTTTTCTGCTTTTTTAAATTTAATACTATAGTTTCCTATATATTTTTCATCTTGACATTTAGGTGATTTAACTGGCCAATCCCATTATATAAAATTAAAACTCTTTATCATAATGTCCCCCCCCAGAATACTAATCTTCAACTTTGTTAAAATGCATTATCTTTGATGTAAAATCTCCATATAAACCACTAATATTGATTCCTGCATTCATCAAAGCACCACCTGAATATACTTTGCTAGTTTCTTCATCCTTATAAAATGAATTTTCATCTAATCCTTTAAGCCTTATTCTTCTACTATGATAATTAGGTCTTCCTAAAACCTGCACACATGTAATAAGAGCTTCACTCTTATCCTTTGATATAACGCCCCAACAATCAAATTCATGATTTTCAGAATAATTTGCTATTCTATAGTAATCTCCTCTTCTTATTAGATCATTATATTTATGGTACATAGCAACTTGCTTTGATATCATATTTCGATCCTCTTCAGATATTTTAGTAATATCAAGTTCATACCCAAATGTACCTGCAAGAGCAACATTTCCTCTTGTTTCAAATGGTGTTGTCCTTCCTACTGTATGATTGGGACAGTCACTAACATGTGCTCCCATAGTAGATAAAGGATATACCATCGCTGTTCCTTCCTGTATTTTTAACCTTTCTATTGAATCAGTATCATCTGAACACCAAATTTGAGGACTATAATAAAGCATTGCCGGGTCAAATCTAGCCCCTCCCCCTGAGCAGTTTTCTAATAATATATTCGGAAAATCTGTAGTAAGCCTATTCATCATTTCATAAACTGCTAGAACATATCTATGAAATATCTCTCCATGATGCTCCTTATCTATATAACAGCTTCCAAGATCAGTAATCTGCCTATTCATATCCCATTTTATATAAGTTATATTAGCACTTTTTAATATCTTCTTTATGCTATTGTATATATAATCAACCACTTCACCTCTGGTTAAATCAAGTACATATTGTTCACGACATAATGCTGGAGTCCTTCCTTCAATATGGATGCACCAGTCTGGATGCTTTTTATACAATTCTGAATCTGGAGATATCATTTCAGGTTCAATCCATATTCCAAACTCAAGGCCTAATTTATTTACTTCATCTACAAGATATTTTAGTCCACCTTTTAACTTTTCTTCATTTACAAACCAGTCTCCTAATGATGAATTATCTGAATTCCTGTGACCAAACCATCCATCATCCATAACAAGCATCTCTATTCCACACTTTGAAGCTTCCTTAACTATATCTAATAATTTTTCAGTATTGAAATCAAAATAAGTAGCTTCCCAGTTATTTATCAAAATAGGTCTTTTTTTATCTTTAAATTTTCCTCTTATTAAGTGATTTCTATATAAATCATGGAATGTTCTTGTCATTTGTCCTATTCCTTTATTTGAATGAACCATTACCACTTCTGGTGTAATAAACTCTTCTCCTTCTTCTAATATCCATTCAAAATCACTTGGATTTATTCCCATAAGAACTCTTGTAGTATCAAACTGACATCCTTGAACCATACTTATAAAGTTTCCTGAATACACAAAATTAAATCCAAATACTTCTCCATACTCATCATTTGCATCATGATCTAGAAATGCTATAAATGGAGAATCCTGATGACTTGTTTCTCCCCTTAAAGAAGCTACAGTTTGAGTTCCATATGTTACTTTTCTTCTATTAATATGTCTCTCTCTTGCCCATGAACCATGTAAAGAAATCATATCATAATCAATTCCATCAAAATCTATACTCATAGATAGAACCTTAGTCAATTTTATTCTTTCATAATTCTTATTTTTTACTTTAACGCTTCTTGTTATAGCATCTAAATTTTCAAATACAGTATAAATTAAAGTAACTTCTAAATTTAAATCATTATCTACACATTTTAATTCAAGAGTTGTACACTCATCTTCATTTCCAAAAGTTGAAGGAAGATTCTCTAACCTTTTCTTTCCTTTATAAATCTCATGAGATACATATTGAAGCTTACATGCTGTATTACCATTTGGATCTTTCACTTCAAACGCTGTTTCTCTAAAATCACCAATTCCATGAGTAGGATATTCAAATGAAAAACTATCATAAAATGATACTCTATCTCTATTATTTTTTGATGGAACAAAAGGTGGCTCATTTAACCTCAATAAATAATTCAAATTATTATCTATTACTTTCTTTCCATAATAAACATGTCCAACAAAATTTTCTTTATCTACTATAGCTATCATATATGTTGTATTATTAGCATCTAATTTAAAAACTCTATTTTTCTCAAAATATTTAATACTCATAACCCACACTCCTGATTTCTAAATTTATGTAAAGGTAATCATTAATTTCTATATTATTCCATAAATATATATTTATCAAGACCTCATTCTATGAATATGTAAATTTGTTTTCTTAACATAATTTTTGCATATAAAAAAGACAATAGAATAAAATTACCTACTGCCTTCTTAAATACAATATTATATACTTTCTTTAAACTACAAATGATGATACTATTGCTACTATTATTTCTAATAAAACTACAAAATAAAATTATAAATTTTCACGCCTTTTAGTAGATTTAATAAATAGTTTTTTCAATTCATCTTTATCATCATTATTAATAGCATTTTTTATCTTATCAAGTTCATCTTCAAAGTTCTTTATAGACGTTAATAAATTATATTTATTTCCCAAGAAAAGCTCGCTCCATAAATCTTCATTTATATTTGCTATTCTTGTTAAATCTCTATAGCTATCCCCTATGAAGCTTCCTGTTTCACGTCCTTCAATATCACTATTCATAAGTGCTACTGCTATTGTATGTGGAAGCTGGCTTGTATATCCTATCATTTCATCATGGAATTCTGGTGTAATTCTTCGAACCCTCTTAAATCCTAATTTCTTAACAAGCTTTTCTATCATATCTAAGTTTTCTGGGTGATTTCTATCTACAGGAGTTAATATATAATTTGCTCCTTGGAACACTTCTGCACTTGCAAAATCTATTCCTTTTTTTTCTCTTCCTGCCATAGGATGTCCAAAAACAAAATCTATGTTATGTGGAAGTATTTTTAATACATCCTCAATAAACATCTTCTTTATTCCTGTAGCATCAGTTATTACTGCTCCATCTTTGAAGTTTTCTTTGTTATCTTCTATAAATCTTTTCACTAATCTTGGATATAAAGATATTATAATTAAATCTGCACTTTTTAGAATCTTACTTCCATCTGTAAACCCCTCTTTTATAAGACCTAAATTTTCTGCTTTTCTTAAAGATTGTTCATTTATATCTATGCCATATACATCTTTAAAGCCTGCATTTTTTAGTGCCATAGTAAATGAACCACCTATTACTCCAAGTCCCACAACTACAATATTCATTTTTATAACCCCCATTTTATTTATTGTTTTTCTTATATATGCTTATCTTCTATCTCTGCAAGTTTTTTTACCTTATTCATTAATACATCAAATTGATCTGGTGTAAGTGACTGCTGTCCATCACTCAATGCTTTTTCTGGATTATTATGTACTTCTATCATAAGTCCATCTGCTCCTGATACAATTGCAGCCTTTGCCATAGGCTCAACTAAGTACGAATATCCGCCTGCATGACTTGGATCAATTATTATAGGTAAATGTGATAATTTCTTTATTACCGGAACTGCTTGTAAATCTAATGTATTTCTTGTGATTGTTTCAAATGTTCTTATACCTCTTTCGCATAAAATAACATTATCATTACCACCAGCCATTATATATTCTGCTGACATAAGCCATTCTTCAATAGTTGCACTTAATCCTCTCTTTAATAGAACAGGCTTTTTTGTCTTTCCTACCTGTTTTAAAAGATCAAAATTTTGCATATTTCTAGCTCCAATTTGTATTACATCAACATTTTCCACAAAATCATCAATATAATCCGTAGACATAAGTTCTGTTACTATTGGAAGGCCTGTTTCTGCCTTAGCTGTTTTTAAAAGCTTTAATCCTTCAAGTTCTAGTCCTTGAAAGCTATAAGGTGATGTTCTTGGTTTAAATGCTCCACCTCTTAAGAAGTTTGCACCAGCCTTTTTAACTCTCTTTGCTATTTCAATAATCTGTTCTTCAGATTCTACAGAACATGGCCCTGCCATAATTCCAAGATGATTTCCGCCAACTATTGAATTTTCAACTTTAACAATAGTATCATTAGGCTTAAATAGTCTATTTGCCTTCTTAAATGGTTCTTTTACTTTCATGACTTTTTCTACAAAGTCTAACGCTAATATTTTTTCTACATTAACAAGTGAAGTATCGCCTATAATCCCCAAAACTTCATACTTGTCTCCTCTAGAAATACTTATATGAAGTCCTTTTTCTTCAAGTGAATTTTTTAATTTTTCTATATCATCTTTATTAGATTTTGTATTTGTAATTATTATCATTCATCTGTCTCCCGTACTGATCTCTAGATTTCTAGATTTCATTTTGCACTATATAATAGTTTCTAAACAAAAAACTTTCTTAAATATATTTTTAACACAAATTTTCTTATCTATGTATAGTTTATAATATAAACTATTTATAATACTCTTTCAAATGCTATTACTTTTTACTCTTATGAATTATTTGTAAAATAGTACTTAAATCATTTGCTTGAATCTGTCCTGGTGCAGATGATTTTTCTGCAGCACCAAAAGTTAATGAAGATCCAAATAATTCACCAGCTATCCTGCTTACCATTCCCATACTTCCCATGGACATTGTTATTATAGGAATGCCTGAATATCTCTCATCTACATAACTTGTAGCACTTAAAAGTGTTAAAACATCTTCTCGGCATTTAGGCATTAATGCTATTTTAGGAATGTCTGCACCTAAATCAATCATTTTTTTAATTCTTTTAATGATTTTTTCTTTAGAAGGTGTCTTCTCAAAGTCATGATTTGAAATTATCACTTTAACACCTTTTTTATGAGCTGTATTTATTATTTTTTTAACCTCATCATCACCAGTAAAAAGCTCTACATCTATTAAATCAGCTTCTTTAGTTTCTATTACTTCTAATAGTAAATTAATATAATATTCTCTAGATATCTCCTTATTTCCACCTTCATTCTTACTTCTAAAGGTAAATATTATTGGAATATCATTTAACCACTTTCTAATATGTAATAAAGTCTTTTTTACGCTTTCAATTTCCTCAACATCTTTAAAAAAATCTACACGCCACTCTGCTACATCAAATTTAATATCATTTAATTTACTTATTTCAGTTTCTAATTCTATATCATCAGTACCCATAAGCGATACTGCAATTTTAGGAGCTCCTGCTCCTATTTTTACGTTTCTTACTTGAACTATTTTTGACATGTACTCATCCCCATATGCTCATGTACTATTTCTTTTACTTTATTTATGACATCTTCTACATTAGAATTATTAACTACAATTTCATCCGCATATTCTTTATATAGTGGATATCTTTCTTCATATAGCTTAATTAATTTTTCTTTACCGTCTTTAAGAAGCGGACGCTTAGATACATCAACATCACTTAGTATATTGTCTACTGGTCTATCTATAAATATTATTATAGATTCATCTTTAAAACATTCCATGTTTTCTTTTCTCTTAACTGCCCCTCCTCCTGTTGCAATTAAGATGTTACTTTTTTTAGACAATTCAATACAACATTCAGTTTCTATATCTCTAAAATAATCTTCACCTTTTTCAAATAACTCTGCTATAGTTTTTGAAGTCTTTTCTTTAATATAATCATCAACATCGTAAATTTTTAAGTTTAATTCTTTTCCTAGTACTCTACTTATAGTTGTTTTTCCGCATCCTGGCATTCCTATAATAACAATCTTATTTTTCATAGCACACCTCCAATTACATTAATCACTAATTGGTATATATTTATTTAAAATTATTATCTATCTTTGAATATACTTTATTGAAAACTTCATCATCTATCTTCATTTCCTGCCATATTTCCTCAGACTTTATAGCTTGCCCCACAAGCATTTCAAGTCCTCCATATATCTTTTTATTAAGATTTTCTCCAATTTCTAAGAATCTTGTTTTTCTAGGGTTATAAATTATATCAATTAGTACATCGAAGTTTTTTATTACTTCTTCATCAACTGGACTTGCATCTGCTTTAGGATACATTCCTACTGGAGTAGTATTTACTATAACATGACCACTTAACTCCTTTATATTTTCATAAGTCCTACACTCAACTCTTGAATCATCATAACCAGTTTCCTTTCTTTCTGATCTTGATACAAGATAAATTTTACTTACGCCATTATCCAATAAATATGTAACAACAGCCTTTGAACCTCCACCAGTTCCAAGAACCATAACAGATTTATCTTTTAATTCAACATTATTTTTTTCTATTATTGTTCCAAATCCATAATAATCTGTGTTATATCCATAAAGCTTATTATCTTTTAAATAGATTGTATTTATTGCTCCTATTTTTTGTGCTTCATCTGATATCTCATCTAAATACTTCATTATATCCTGTTTGTAAGGAATTGTAACATTAGTACCTTTTATCTTTAAAATTCTTAATGAATCTGCAACCTTACATAAGTCATTCTTATCAACTTCAAAAATTTTATATGCTCCATCTATATTAAGTAATGAAAATACTTCCCCATGTATTTCTGGTGAAATAGTATGAGGTAATTTTTCACCTAAAACTCCATAAAAGTTCATATACCTATCCCCCCCTATTCATTAACTTTTTCTTCAGCTTTCTTATATCCACCAAGAAGTTTAAAATATGAGCTATTTTCTTCTAATTTACTCAATGCCTTCTTTACTGCTTCATCAGAAACATTTCCCTCAAAATCTACATACAAGAAATATTTCCACACACCTGTCTGCATAGGTCTAGATTCAATCTTCATCATATTAATATGATTTTCTGCAAGGTGTCTTACTAACTCATAAAGTGCTCCTGCTTTATGTTCCATTGAAAATACCACACTTATCTTGTCACACTTTTCATCAGATTCAAATACTTTAGAAACAACTATAAACCTTGTAGTATTTTCACTTCTGTTATTTATATTTTCTTCAATAATATCTAACCCATAAATTTCTGCAGATCTTCTGCTAGCTATTGCAGCCTTACTTTTATCCTTCAAATCACTTACAAGCTTTGCACTTACAGATGTACTATGGAAAGGTATAAGCTTCCACTCATTATATTGTTTTAAAAATTCTGTACTCTGTTTAAATGGCTGCTCATGGGAATACACTTCTTTAATATCTTCTAAAGTTGTTCCTTCCACTCCTAAAAGATGTTCTTGTATTTTTACACATTCTTCACCAACTATATAAAAATTATATTTATATAGCAAATCATAGACCTTGGAAATTGCACCAGTTGATGAATTTTCTATAGGCACAACACCATAATCAATTTCTTCATTTTTTATAGCTACAAAAACATCTTCAAATTCATCATAAGAATTACAATCAGCATTTTCTCCAAAATGGCTTATCATAGCTTCTTCTGTAAATGATCCTGGAACCCCAAAGAATCCTACCTTACATTTATTCCTTCTATGGCTTTTAATATTTTTTAATGTATAGAAGTCTTTTTCTTCCGATTTTTCATCCATTTTTTTATGCTCAAGATCTTTTGCTATATTCATTAGGTTATTAAAAAATACTTTAATACCTTCTGCATATTCCTTATTCTTTAAATATCCCACATTCTTTTTCAATACTTGCTCTTCTCTATTTTTATTAAGTACAGGAAGATTATTTTTCTTTTTATATTCTCCTACTTTCAGAACAACATCCATACGTTCTTCAAAAAGTCTAGTAATTTCTCTATCGATTTCATCTATCTTCATTCTATAGCCATCAAGCTCTGACATTCTAATGTTCTCCCTTCTGTTCTAACAATTAAGTATTCTTTTCTTAATTAATGCTCCCTTATAGGTGTATATCTTTTCAATAATTAAATTATTTAATTAATTCCATAAGCCCAATAGCTGTTACTGCTTCAATTACTGGTACTGCTCTTTGAACTATACATGGATCATGTCTTCCCTCAATAACAAGTTCTGAATTTTTATGTTCACTTATATCTATTGTTTTTTGAACTTTTGATATAGATGGTGTTGGCTTAATTCCAACCTTAAATAATATAGGCATTCCATTTGTTATTCCTCCTGTTATACCTCCATTATTATTTGTATATGTCTTTACTTTATCACCATCATAATAGTATTCATCATTACACTCTGATCCTCTATATTCACTCATAGAAAATCCTTTACCAAACTCAATTCCTTTTACAGCTGGCACCGAAAACATTAAATGAGCTAATGTTGATTCAACCGAATCAAAGAATGGATCACCAATTCCTGCATCAATTCCAAGTACAGCACATTCAATAGTTCCACCTACCGAATCTTGATCTTTTCTTGCTTCAAGAATAGTATTTCTCATTTCTTCTTCTTTTTCCGTTGCCAATAATGGCAATTCATTAACTTTTATTGTATCTAAAAGTTCATTAGTTAATTCCACATCAAAAAAACTCTTATCTTTTACTTTTCCTATACTACTTACGTGAGCTCCTATTTTTATACCTTTAGATTCTAGTATTTGCTTACATACTGCCCCTGCAAATACTAAAGGTGCAGTTATTCTTCCTGAAAAATGACCGCCTCCTCTATAATCATTAAATCCCTTATACTTAATAAATCCTGGATAATCAGCATGGCCTGGTCTCATTAGGTCTTTAAGCTTTCCATAATCCCTAGAATGCTGATCACTATTTCTTATAATTGCACAAAGAGGAGTACCAGTTGTTTTTCCTTCAAAAAATCCACTTAAAATTTCAGGCATATCTGCTTCTTTTCTTGCAGTAGACAATTTGCTTTTTCCTGGAGCACGTCTAGCCATTTCCTTTAATACTTCTTCCATATTTATTTCAAATCCAGATGGAAGTCCGTCAATTGTAATTCCAATTCCTGCACCATGAGATTCACCAAATATAGATACTTTAAATTTATTTCCCCACATTCCACTCATTAAATTTACCTCCTAAGCTTTTGTAATCATTCCAAAACTCTGGATAAGATTTTGAAACACATTCATAATCTTTAATAACTACAGGTTCTTCACACACAGTTGCAGCTATAGCAAGTGTCATTGCTATTCTATGGTCCTTATGACTCCATACTTCAGCTCCACCTTTAAGGTGTTTTACTCCTTTTATTATCAAACCATCTTGTTTTTCTTTAATATTTGCTCCAAGCTTATTTAACTCACTTGTAACGGCAACTAACCTATCACATTCTTTTATTCTAAGTCTCTCTGCATTAATTATTTCAGTAGTCCCTTCACATAAAGAAGCAACAAGTGATACTACTGGTATAATATCAGGACATTGCGACCCATCTATTACTGTAGCCTTTAATCCATTATCTGCCTTTCCTATAATACCAGAATTTTTCCTTTCAAATTTTATGCCTATTCTTTCTAATATATCTATTACTTCCTTATCCCCTTGAAGAGAATCAAGCTTTAAATCATTTGCAGTAATTTCATTGCCTAAAGCATCTGCACATAAGAAAAAGGCAGCTTGAGAATAATCTCCTTCAACCTTATAGTCTCTACTCTTATAATTCTGATTCCCCTTAACTATAAATTCTTTATAGTCATTATTAATTATTTCAACACCAAAATCCTTTATAGCACTTAAAGTTAAATCAATATATCCCTTAGACTCCATTTCTGTTGTTATTACTATCTTTGAATCTCCATCCAATAATGGAAGTGTAAATAAAAGTCCAGTTATAAATTGTGAGCTTATATTACCTTTAACTTTAAATTCACCAGCTTTAAGCTTTCCTTCTGTTTTTAAATCTAATATTCCCTCTTTATAGCTATACTTTATTCCTTGTTCATCAAAAATATTATAATAAGTATCTAATGGTCTTTTTCCTAGATTTCCTCTTCCAATAAATCTATTTTCCCCATCAAACAACGCTGCAATAGGTACTAAAAATCTCAATGTCGATCCTGATTCGTTGCAGTCTATGAGTCTTTCATTTTCTATATTGCATTTTACTTTATTATCCTTACTGTTTATTCCTATTACTTCAAGATAATCTTCCTTCTTTACTATGACCGCCCCAAGTGATTCCATTGCTTTTATTGTTGCAATTATATCATCTGAATAATCGATATTAGTAAGTCTGCTTATTCCATCGCTTAATGAAGCACATATTACAGCTCTGTGTGCCATACTTTTTGAAGGTGGTATCTTTATATCACCATTTAATTTAGCTGGATAAACTTTATAATCCCCCATTTTTACACCTCCATAAATTATCTAAAAAAGTCTACACTTGTTTTTTCTAAGAAAGAATCACCTATTGATTTAAGAAGCACTACTTTAAGTACATTATCTATATTCTTCTTGTCTAAAGATATAGTATCTAATATAACTGATTTTTCATTAATTTCTACTTCATAAGGTAATCCATACTGAATTAAAATTTCTTTAATAGTATCAGCTGTACCTGTTTCTGTGATACCTTTTTTCTCTGAAATTTTGCTTATTTCATACATTCCTATTGCTACAGCTTCACCATGACTAAACTTCTTAAAATCATAATATGCTTCTATAGCATGACCTAAAGTATGTCCAAAGTTTAAAAGCATTCTTTCTCCAGTATCTCTTTCATCTTTTTCCACAACACACTTTTTAATGTAGCAACAATTGTGTATAATTTTTTCTATGTTGTGCATAACTTCATCTTTAGTTTTTAAACTCTTTAAGAAATAGAAAAATTCTTTATCCTTTATACATCCGTATTTTATTACTTCTGCCATTCCATCTCTATAAAATCTATCATCTAGAGTATGAAGCACTTCTGGATCTATAAGTACTAATTTAGGATGATAAAAGCTTCCTACTAAATTCTTACCTCTATCCAAATCTACAGCAACCTTTCCTCCAACACTGCTGTCAACCTGTGCAAGAATAGATGTAGGAATCTGTACAAAAGATACTCCTCTAAGGAAAGTAGAAGCAGCAAATCCTCCTATATCTCCAATAACTCCTCCACCTAAAGTTATAATCAAATCACTTCTTGTAACTTTAAAATCTAGAAGTTCATTATAAATTGAAGGAAGTGTATTTATTGATTTTGTTTCTTCTCCTGGTTCAAGAGCCATAAGTTTAACTTCATATCCAGCTTTCTCCAAGCATTTTACAACTCTTTCTCCATAATGGTATGCAACATTTTTATCACTTAAAACAAAAATCTTTTTTCCTTTAAACACTTTTCCTATTTCAATATCTATCTTATCTAATAAGCCTTTTTCTATTATTATAGGATAACTTCTCTCTCCTAAATCAACTATCAATTTTTCCATTGGTATCCTCCTAACTTTTATATATAAAATACTTAATACTTATTATTTCTAGTATTAAATCTAGTTAAATTAAATCTCTCTTCCTACTGCATTAGCAATAACCCTTAGCTCTTCAACTAACTTAGCGTAATTTTTAGGTTTTATAGATTGTGGTCCATCACATAATGCATTAGCTGGATCATTGTGCACTTCTATTATAAGCCCATCAGCACCTACAGCAACAGCTGCTTTTGCAAGAGGTTCAACCATCCAGTACTTTCCTGCAGCATGACTTGGATCTACTATAACAGGTAAATGGCTTAATTTTTTAACTGCTGGTATAGCACTTAAGTCTAAAGTGTTTCTTG
The DNA here is from genome assembly GCA_003539755.1 of Clostridium sp. Classification (GTDB taxonomy): domain Bacteria; phylum Bacillota; class Clostridia; order Clostridiales; family Clostridiaceae; genus Clostridium. Next base: position 40,350 of record DPOH01000325.1, on the reverse strand, counting down.
TATAAGTTTCAAATGTTCTTATTCCTCTTTCACATAAAATTACATTTTCATTTCCACCAGCCATAATATATTCAGCAGACATTAACCATTCTTCTATAGTTGCAGATAATCCTCTCTTTAATAAAATTGGTTTATTAATTTTTCCCAATTCCTTTAGAAGTTCGAAATTCTGCATATTTCTAGCTCCAACCTGAATCACATCAACATTTTCTACAAAGGTTTCAATATCATAAGGTGACATTAATTCTGTAACTATTGGAAGACCTGTTTTTTCTTTAGCTTTCTTTAATAATTCTAGTCCTTCATATTTCAATCCTTGAAATGCATATGGTGATGTTCTTGGCTTAAAAGCACCACCTCTTAAGAAATTAGCCCCTATTTCCTTAACTTCTTCTGCTATCTCTACTATTTGTTCTTCATTTTCTACTGAACATGGCCCAGCTATCATTGCAATTTTCTTTCCACCTATTTTCACCCCATTAACATCAACAATTGTTGGATCTGGATGAAACATTCTATTAGCCTTTTTAAATGGTTCTTGAACATGCATAACATTTTCCACAATTTCACTTGCTTCTATAATTGAAGGATCTATTTGTGTTGTATCTCCAACTAACCCTAAAACACTCTTTTCAGTACCTATTACTGGATTTACTATAAGGCCCTTAGATTCAATTTGTTTAGTTAATTTATTAATTTCTTCTTGTTTTACATTTTGTTTTAATATTACGATCATTTATAAAGCCCCCTTAATTTATTTACAAAGAAAATAAATAATTAATAGGTATAAGCAGTAGTCATTTTGCTTTTCTCTAATTATATGTTTTATCAATTTCTGATTATAAAAAATAGAGCCCCTATATTAATGAGCTCTATCTTATATACATTACAACTTAAGATTTTTACTATAAATTATTAAAACTTTAAACACTCATTAAAAGGTTATTATTATTCAGTTTTTTGCAAAATAAATAGCCAGCGCTAAAATAAAAGCCCCAGAATATAAAACTAAAAAAGCTATAAAAATTTTGCATTGCTGATTTATTAATATCCTTTTTCATGTCTTTTCTCCATTCTTTGTAAAATCGATTGTTTTTACCATTATAACAAATTGAGATAAATTGTCAATGTTTATTGACAATTTAATATGAAATTTTTATATTTTTTAATCATTTATCAACATTTTAGCTTTTTATTAAAATCACTACAAATAATTCATTAATAAATAATAAAGTGTTAATTATAAAAATTTATAATCCTATAACATAACCTTACTTTATAATATATATTTTTCAAATATCATTTAATATTTTTTATTTCTGATTATTTAAATATTTTCCTATAAAATAGGTGATAATAACCTTATGATTGATTCCTTAATTTTCAAAATGCCACTTCTGCTTTCATGCATTTCTTTAGTTATTTCATAACAATCTTTCATGTCTTTCATAAATTGCTCTTCACCATTTTTAGCAACTCTATCATCATAAATAAATGCATTTACCTCAAAGTTTAGTTTAAAACTTCTTATGTCCATATTAGCAGTCCCAATACTCATAACAAGACTATCTGCTACCATTGTTTTAGCATGTATAAAACCTTTAGTATAAGCATATACCTTTACGCCTGCTTCTAATAACTCTCCAATATATGAGCTTGCTGCCCATCCCATAAAGAAATGGTCTGGCTTACCTGGAATCATTATTCTTACATCTGTTCCAGATAAAGCAGATATTTTTAAAGCTTCAAGCACTGGTGAATCTGGCACAAAATAAGGTGTTTCTAAATATACATTTTTCTTTGCATTATTAATTATCTTAATATAAGCATTTCTTATGTATGGTTCCTCATGGTCTGGCCCACTTGTAACAATCTGTATACCTATATCCCCAACTTTTTCTTTTTCCTTTATCATATACTTTCGATAACTTTCTATTACTTCTCCAGAAGCATAGCACCAGTCCATTAAAAATCTTGCATTTAAATCATCTACTGATTCACCATTAATTCTTACATGAGTGTCTCTCCAAAATCCTACCCTATTATCTTTATTTATATATTCTTTTCCTACATTAAATCCACCTACATAACCATATTTACCATCAATAACAACTATTTTTCTATGGTTTCTATAATTAACACGAGTATTTAAATGAGGAATTATTCCTGGGAAAAACAATGAAAATTTTCCACCTGCTGAAATATATTTCTTTAATACTTTCTTAGTTAATTTCCTTGATCCCATTGCATCTACAAGAAGCCTTACTTCTAATCCTTCTTGTGCCTTCTTAGTTAATTCCTTAATTATTTGTTCTCCTAATATATCTTTTTTGAATATATAGTATTCAATGTGTATATATTTTTTAGCATTTCTTATATCTTCTAAAAGTTGCTTAAATTTATCTTCACCATTTACATATACATCAATATCATTATTTATCCTATATTTTGCTCCTGAATCATTAAAATTCATTTTTCTAAGATCAGCAAACTTTTCTCCCCCATCATGAGAAGATATACTAGATTCATGCATCATATCATTTAATATTTTTCTCTTTTTGGCATCACTTATGGTTTTCTCTTTAAACATCTTCTGTCTGCTTAAATTCTGACCAAACAATAAATAAATTATAAATCCTATCCCTGGTAATACAATTAGTATAAGTAGCCATGCCCATGTTGTAGTTGGATCTTTTCTTTCAATAAAAATAAGCGAGAAGGAAAAGAATACATTTAGTATTAAAACTATCATACCTAACGCTAACAGCAAATCCATACCATCACTTCCTTTGTTAGTAATTTATAAATTCTAATATCCCTAATATTTATTGATATTCTTTAATATATCATATAATTCTTATTTTATCATATTGGGTACAAGATAAATTTTAAAAATTTAAAAACATAATATACATTTAAACCTTCTATTATATTTTGTAGCTTTATACAACCTCTCAATCCTTGATTTATTGTAAATTTTAATATATAATAGTTCTAAAATTGTATAAAAGCATTGAATAGAAGTAGTAGTAATATTTATATCTTAAGAGAGTTATTGGCTGGTGTAAAATAACGTTATATTATTATGAACTTGTCTAGGAGCTTATCTGCCTAAGAAACAGATACGGTAAACCCGTTAAAGTATTAAGTGAAAAGAATTTATTATAATTCTTTTAATAAGAGTGGTACCACGGAAACTATGCTTTCGTCTCTTACAAGAGACGAGGGCTTTTTTTATACAAAAACAATTACAATCGACAATTGACAAGTGATAATTAAGACCAAAAGACTTTCAGCTTTTAATTATAATATATGCATCAATTTTGCAAAGCAAAATCTACAGCTTTATTATTTAAAGATTTTACGTTAGTAAAATCATCCTTAAACTATCAACTATCAATTGCTCACAGAGTACCCCACAAGAGGGTATCAACTATCAACTAAATATTGGAGGTTTAAAATGGGAAATTACAGTACTAAAATCGATGAAAAATGGCAAAAGATTTGGGAAGAAAATGAAACTTACAAATTCGACCCTACTAACTTAGATAAGAAACTTTATACACTTGAAATGTTCTCTTATCCATCAGGCGCTCAATTACACGCTGGACACTGGTTCAACTATGGTCCAACAGATTCATGGGCTAGATTCAAAAGAATGCAAGGATACAATGTATTCCAACCAATGGGATTTGATGCATTTGGTTTACCAGCTGAAAACTATGCAATAAAAACTGGTATTCATCCACAAGATTCAACATTAAAGAACATTGAAACAATGGAAAAACAATTAAAATCTATGGGTGCAATGTTTAACTGGGAAAATGAAATAATCACTTGTCTTCCTGATTACTACAAATGGACTCAATGGCTATTCTTAAAATTATATGAAAAAGGATTAGCTTACAGAAAGAAAGCTCCAGTAAATTGGTGTCCATCTTGTAACACAGTTTTAGCTAACGAACAAGTTGTTGATGGTGAATGTGAAAGATGTGGAACTGTTGTTACTAAAAAAGATTTAACTCAATGGTTCTTCAAAATTACTGATTATGCTGATGAATTATTAGATATGATCGATGGCTTAGACTGGCCAGAAAAAACTAAAGCAATGCAAAAACACTGGATTGGAAGATCTTACGGTGCACAAGTTACATTTAAGGTTAAAGATTCAGATTTATCATTTGATGTATTCACAACAAGAGTTGATACTTTAAATGGTGTAAGCTATGTTGTTTTAGCTCCAGAAAATAAATTAGTAGATGAATTAACACTTCCTGAATATAAAGAAGCTGTTGAAAAATATAAAGAAGAGGCTGCTAAGCAAACTGATATTGAAAGACAATCTTCTTCTAAAGAAAAGACTGGTGTATTCACTGGTTCATATGCAATAAACCCTATTAACGGTAAAGTAGTTCCAATTTGGATTGCTGATTATGTATTAGCTACATATGGTACAGGATGCGTTATGGCTGTTCCTGCACATGATGAAAGAGACTTTGCTTTCGCAACTAAATTCGAATTACCAATCCAAAGAGTTATAACTGATAAAGTAGGAAATGAACCTGAACTTCCATTCTGTGAACATGGAATATTAATTAACTCTGGAAAATTTGATGGATTAACTACTGATGAAGCTAAAAAGGCTATCGTAGAAGAATTAGAAAAAGATAAGCTTGGTGCTATGAAGGTTAACTTCAGATTAAGAGACTGGCTTGTATCTAGACAAAGATACTGGGGAGCTCCAATTCCAGTAATCTACTGTGATGACTGTGGAATAGTTCCAGTACCTGAAAAAGACCTTCCAGTTAAATTACCATACAATGTAGAATTTACTCCAGACGGAAAATCTCCATTAGCAAAATGTGAAGAATTCGTTAATACAACTTGCCCTTGCTGTGGTAAACCTGCAAAGAGAGAAGTTGATACATTAGATACTTTCGTATGCTCTTCATGGTATTACTTAAGATATCCAGATAACAAAAATGATAAGGAAGCATTTAATCCTGAATTAATTAATAAGATTCTTCCAGTTGATAAATATGTTGGTGGTCCAGAACATGCATGTATGCACTTATTATATGCAAGATTCGTCACTAAAGCATTAAGAGATATGGGATACTTAAACTTTGATGAACCATTTAAGAGCTTAACTCACCAAGGATTAATTCTTGGACCAGACGGACTTAAAATGAGTAAATCAAAAGGAAACACTATTTCTCCAGATGACTACATTAAACAATATGGTGCTGATGTATTCAGAATGTACTTAATGTTTGGATTTGCATACACTGAAGGTGGAGCTTGGAGTGATGATGGAATTAAATCTGTATCTAAATTTGTTGATAGAATAGAAAGACTTTTTGAAGCTTCAAGAGAAGTTATAAATTCTACTGAAAATACAAAGACAACTATAGATGCCGCTGAAAAAGAATTAAACTTCTGGAAACATACTGCAATTAAGGGTGTTACTGAAGATACAGATAAAATGCAATTCAACACAGCTATAGCAAGACTTATGGAGCTTACTAATGCTCTTAACAAATATCTTCAAGAAGGTGTTAAGAATCCAGTATTCTTAAAAGAAACTTTAACTGATTTTATCAAATTATTAGCACCATTTGCACCTCACTTTGCTGAAGAAGAATGGAGCTTACTTGGAAATACTACAAGTGTATTCAATGAAAGATTACCAGAATTCGACCCATCTGCTTTAGTTAAGGATGAAGTTGAAATAGCTATCCAAGTTAATGGAAAAATCAAAGCAAAAATCATGATTTCATCAAACTTAGATGAAGAAGGAATCAAAGCTGCTGCTCTTGAAAATGATAATATTAAAGAAGCTACTGCTGGTAAGAATATTGTAAAAGTTATTGTTATCAAAGGAAGACTTGTTAATATAGTTGTTAAATAAAAAGTATACTTTATAAAAAATTAGGATTCAATTATGAATCCTAATTTTTTATTTACATCTAATAAAAAATGTTATTTTAATATAGCCTTTTACTTTTTTAATCCTAAAGGCTTAATCCTGCATAAAATCCACTTCTTACAGCTGTAGCAACTTTTCCTACCTTTTCAACATCTCCTACAATTCTTGTTTTATTATAGTAACGATTTCTTATTTCATTTGCAATGCTATTATCAGGTTTCATACCAAATGCAGTTACTATTGTATCTGCTTGTATTAATTCAGAAGTTCCATCTATTTTTTCAATTAAAACTCCCTTATCAGTAAATTCTGTTACTTTTGAATTTGTATATACTTCAATTCCTAATTCTTTTATTCTAACTTGTATAGATACATTATTTATGAACAATACATCTTTAGCAATTGCATCTGCCATTTCAACAATTGTAACTTTTTTATTATGTTCACTAGCTAATTCAATTGCACTATCACACCCTGATAATCCACCACCACAGATTACTATTTTATCTCCTTTAATTTTTTCTTTATTTTTATGTGCTTCAATTACATTAATAACATTTTCATTATTAATACCTTTTATATTTAATTCTACTGGTTTAGCACCTGTAGCAACAATTATATTATCACATTCTTCAAGAATTTTATCTTCAGCTCTCACTTCTTTATTAGGTATTAATGTAACTCCTAATTTATTTAATTGAACTTCATACCATTTTATTAATTTCTTAAGTTGATTTTTAAAATTTGGAGTTGCTGCTGCTAAAAGTTGTCCTCCAACCTTAGAATCTTTTTCAAAAATAGTAACATCATGTCCTTCTAATGCTGCTACTCTTGCTGCTTCAAGTCCTGCTGGACCTGCACCTATAACTACAACTTTTTTCTTTGTATCACCTTTAACAATCTTAAATCTTGCTTCTTCACATGATGCAGGATTAACAGCACAACTTGTTTTAGAAAGTTTTGTAACTATTCTTCCTACGCATTCTTCATTACATCTTATACATGGTCTTACATCTTCAGGATGATTATTCATTAATTTATTTGCCATATATGGATCTGCTATTAATTGTCTACCAAACATAACAAAATCAGCATTACCAGATTCTATAAGTCTAACTGCAGTTTCTGGTGTATGATTTCCTGAATTTAATATAGGAATAGAAACATTCTTTCTTGCTTCTTCACATACATATTCCATACACGCATCTCCTAGATATGCTGTTGGGAATATATAATCTATTCTTTCATAACAACCAGCATCTACATCTATAGCATCTACTCCTGCCTTTTCTAAGATTTTAATTAATTCCATGCTTTCTTCAAGAGTTCTTCCTCCCTCAAATAAGTGGTCCAATGCTATTCTGAATAATACAGGCATATCTTTTCCTGCACCTTCTTTTATAGCTTCTACTATTTCAACAGCAAATCTCATTCTATTTTCAGCACTTCCACCATATTCATCAGTTCTTAAGTTCCATACTGGAGACATAAATTGATCAATTAAATATCCTGCATGTGCATGCACTTCAATGGCATCATATCCTGCATTTTTTGCAATAGATGAGCTTTGCTTAAATTGATTCATTATATTTTTAATATCATCTTTTGAAAGAGGACGACATTTTACTTCTGGATTATATGTAGATGGCGTAGCAGAACTTGAAAAAGGTGGTTCCCCAAACATGTTAGGAAATGCATTTCTACCTGTTCCACAGCTAAGTTGGCAACATACTTTAGCTCCCCATCTGTGGCATGCTTCAATAAGAGTTGATAATTGAGGGATTACGTATGGTTTTTCTAAAACTCCTTCTAAAGAACCTTGAGCCAATTCTGGATTAATAAATTGGCATCCCATAATTATCATTCCTGTTCCACCCTTAGCTCTTTCTTCGTAATAAGTTATTTCATCATCAGCGATTGTTCCATCAATATGAGCACTATTAGTTCCCATAGGTGACATTACTATTCTATTTTTAACTTCCATATTACCTATTTTAAATGGTGTAAATAAATTTTTATACTTATTCATTAATAACACTCTCCTAAATATATCTTTTTATTTGTTAATTATTTAACACAATGTAATTTTATCGTTTACACAAGCATATTACAATGTTAGATAGCACAAAAATATTTTGAATTTTTGTGTATTTCAACAAATTAATATATAATTATTTTAATATTACTTTTACCAAAGAGGCAAAATTATGAGTATTAATTTATATAAAACATTATTAGAAGCAGTATATTCAAATAATATAAATAATTTTTTAGAATTAGCATATTCTATCTTAAAAAATCCCATTTCTCTTGTGGATGTTTGTTATAATGTAATCGGAATATTTCCGAGAAAGAAGCTGAACGATCCCCTTTGGGATAGTTTATATAATAATAATATTGTACCTTATGATATGGTCCTAGAATTAAGTAAAGGTAATTATCAAAAGGATTTAGATGTTAATGATGACATCCTTTTTATAGACTATGGGATAGGAAAAATCATCCCTAGAATCGCACTTACTTGCAAAATGGATAATAAAATTTTAGGATATCTTTGTATCCTTTTTGAAGAAACTCCATATGACGAAAATCTTATAGATGTTCTTAAGATTATTTCAAAGGCAACATCAATTTTACTTCTTAACAATAGCACTAAAGTAAATCTATCTTATAAGCAATTAGATTATTTTATAGAAAGCTTAATTCTTGGAAGGTTAGACACAAAAGAAAAACTTACTCATGCTCTAGCTGTCAATAATATAAAAATGAGTGGAAATTATTTAGTATTTTATACTGAAGTAAATGATGGATCAAATAATATAGTTTATCTTCAGCAAATAAAAAATATTATACTTAACAAGCATGCTAATATGTATTGTTGTATTATTGATAAAAGCTTATATGTACTTTGCCATAAAGTTTTGGCTATTTCGTCATATGAATATGAAAAATCTATAAAAAATTTTATTTTAAATTCTATAAATACTTTTGGATTTAAGTTTGGTTTTAGTAATATTTTTGATGATTTATTTGATATAAAAATGTATTGTGAACAAGCGAAATTTGCTTTCATGTTATCCGATGATAATTCATCAAAATTTTGTCATTACAATAATGTAATAATTTCAGATATTTTCAAGTCTGCCCAAGTTAACATGAGTAGTAGATATACTAAAAATCCTATTTTAATAAAGCTAAAAAATATAGATTATATACATCAAACAGAATACTATAAAACATTAAAATCCTATATATTATGTTTTTGCAATACTACCAAAGCATCTAATGACTTAAATATTCACAGAAATACTTTACTTTACAGGCTTAATAAAATTAGAGAAATAACTGGTTATGACTTAAATGATAGTAAACTTTGCATCCGCTTATTATGTGATTTTTTATTAATTAATCCCCTTATTATTGCACATACTAAATTGTAAAATAACCAAGGAGATGATATTAATGTTTTTTGTAGATAGAGATAAGTGTATCGCTTGTATGCAATGTATAAAAGACTGTCCTACTGGCGATATATATTTAAAGGATGGAAAAGCACACGTAAAAAATGAAGCTTGTATAAAATGTGGACATTGTGTAGCTATATGTCCTGTTAAAGCTGTAGCTACTGATGACTATGATATGGATGAAGTACTTGAATTTGATAAAGAAACTTTTGAAATACCAGCTGAAAGACTTTTAAACTATATAAAATTCAGAAGAAGCGTAAGACGCTTTAAAAATAAACCTGTAGAAAAAGAAAAGATTGAAAAAATTATTGAAGCAGGCAGGTTTACTCAAACTGGAACTAATAGTCAGGATGTTTCATATATAGTTGTATCTGATAAACTAGATGAACTTAAAGAAATGACTTATGAAATATTAAATAAAAAAGGGCAACATATCTTAGATAATATGTCTCCTGAATTAAAGCCCTTAGAACGCTATGCTAACTTATGGACCAAAATGTATTTAGCACACAAAGGTGACCCTGGAAAACATGACAGATTATTTTTTAATGCACCTGTTATTATAATAGTAACTGCTAAGAATGAATTAAATGGCGCTTTAGCTTCCTCAAACATGGAGCTTATGGTTGATACATTAGGCCTTGGAACTTTCTTTAATGGATTCTTCCAAGTAGCTGCTAAAGATAACAAAGAAATTATGGATTTTTTAAACATAAAAGATGGCAGAAAGCTTGTTACATGTATGGTAATCGGATATCCTAATGTCGTTTATAAACGAACTGTACCAAGAAAAAAGGCTGATATAACATGGCTATAGTAAAATAGCTTAAAATAAAAAAGAAGCTAATACAAGAAAAATCTTCTCATACTAGCTTCTTTTATTATCTTCAAAATTTTATATGTACCTTAAAACTTTTAATAATCTGCATTTAATACTTCTTTAAATTTTGCAAGTATCCTACTTACCTTCTTTTCTCCTAGTGGTTTATAGTATTCAATATACCCAGATGACTCTAGCTTTTCATATAAATTTTTGCACATTGCAACCCAGTTCTCAGGTATAAATATCCATAACAATTCCTCATAACTACAGCTTAATAAAAAGTGTTCCATTCCCCAAAATGAATACTCTTCAATATTATGTATTTCATTAAATTTCTTATAATCTTCAACAACCTTAGAAGTTAACTTATAGTTGTATATGTCAACAAAGAAAAAATCAAATGTTTCTCTTTCTGCTTTAAATGCATCACCTTGAATAATTTTAATTTTATCATTCTTCTCAAAATTTTCATTATACATTTGTATTATTTCACTGCTTATTTCATAAACTACTACTTCTTCAACATTACTTTTACACGCAATTTCCTGTGCAGTATATCCTAGTCCAAGTCCTACAATTCCAACTTTACCTTTTGCAAAGTTTATAGCTTCATAGTCTCCTTGAATTTCTCTAAGATCTAATTTCATCAGGCATTTTTCATTTTCTTGAAGCTCAACAACATCCATATCATACTTTTCTTTTTCATTGTACATATACCCTTTAAGTTTCGCTTTTGGTATGCTGCTTTTTACAATTTTAAAATTTCCACAACTTCTTTCACATATTATATCTCTATACTTATCTATTTCTTTGAATAAGAAGTCCTTATTATACGGTTTCATAAATAATTGCTCCTTTATTAATCTTTCTTATGCTTACAATTTCTATATTTCCTAATTATCAATTATAACATACATATATATTCTGTGTAATTTTTCTAATAATTTATACTTTATCCATTTATATAATATATTTTACCACTAATTAAATCCGACTAAAATGCTTTGATATTTTTCAAATCATATGATATACTAAAATAAGTGACATTGTCATTGAATTTATATAAAGTAGGTGTTTTTATGAAGAATATTACTATAAGCCAAGAAGCTTATGATGAATTCAAAGCTTTTTTAGAAGAAAATAAAATAACTGATTTCAATATTAGAATAAATTTTGCTGGTTATGCATGTAGCGGTCCAATATTTAACATATCAATCTCAGAAGGAACTGATGCTGATGAAGTTGAAACTGTTAATGACATAAACTTTATCGTTGAAAAATCATTAATAGAACAATTTGGTGGATTCATCATATTATCTTCTGAAGAAAATGAAGGTAACGGATTAAGCTTAAAACCAGTAATAGCTCCAGAAGGTGGCTGTGGTGGTTCTTGTAGCGGATGCCACTAATACTACGCTAATCATTAAATAATATAATTTATTCATAAAAAAGCTGCTGTATATTAATTTATTCAGCAGCTTTTTTTATTATTCTAATTTTCTGCAGATTCAATATTCCATTGCATGTCTGCATAATCGTCACTTATACAATATATTCCATTCAACATATCAATCCAATAATTATTTTTAATTATCTTCTTTTCCTTATCTTTATCCGAACATCCTTTTAACTTTTCAGCCTCAAACTCATTAAAATAATCATATATCTTTTTAGACATTTCATCCATAGCCTCAAAACACATTAAATTATCATCTTTTAATATAAGTTTACTTTTTTCGTTCTTCATTTCTTTTGTTAATGTTGAATATATATACTCTTTTATCTTTCCATTAATATCATTTTGAATTATTTTATCTGTCTCAATTCTTTTTGATAATAAGGTAATGGAATTATCTTTGTACTCACTATATTGCTGCCATAATTCAATAATATCAGAAGACATTACATCATAATTCTTATATAATTTCAATATTTCTTCATTTCTTATATTTTTACTATCGCTACTTTTATTTAATATTTCCATATTACTTTCGTTTCTTTGCTTTATATCTTGAATTCTAATATATGATTCCTGTCCAATTCTATATTTATAATTTTCAATTTTATATATGCTATATATATTTATAGCTAAGCTAAAAATCAATATGCATATTAATCCAACAATGATATCAGACTTTTTAAATTTTTTCCACAAGCAGTAACTCCCCCTTTTGTCTCATATATTTTATCATACTAAGTTGTCTTTGCATATTTTATCTTCAGCTTTATCTTGCCCAATCATGTATAACTTCATTGAGCATTTGCAGTGCTGTATTTCCTCCTAATACTTCATGTTCTTCTGCATTTATATGTTTAACTTCTCCATATGACTCCTTTAATGACAATTCCTCATTACCAGATATAACCCATATTGTTTTTTTATTTATAGGTTTTATTTCAAGCTCTTTCTCTCCAACTCCATCTGTAAAATAAATCAATATAGAGTTTCTAATATTATTTTCGACCATATATTTAAATACTGGAGAAAATTTAGTTGATCCATTATCAGAACTTCTTTTTAGTATATCTCTTTCACTTCTTAATTTATATACACGTCTTATTTCATTGTCACATTCAATTACAGTAATTTTATTTTTTGTATTTGCAGTAATAGATAAAATTTCTATTAGTATTTTTCTTAAGTCGTTCTCTTTAATACTTGCACTTATATCAATTGCCACTACAATCTCTGTTTCAAATTTCGGAAGCAATCCTCTAAGTTCCATTCTTTCCGGTTGTCTTCTATTTCTTCTTGTAGTAGTTTTTTTATATCCATATTTAACAGATGGCAACAAGTTCTTCAAAACCTTCTGCCATGGTATTTCTGGTTTTTTGCTATATGATAAAATAATTTTTTCAATTCCTTCTGGTGCATTTTTATTATATGAACTTATTGCAGTTTTTTTAGTTAAGCTTTTTATATCTTCTTCTTTTAAATCTATTTTATCCCATATCTCATGGGATTCTGTCATATCAATTTCATGATCATTACTATCTTCATAAGACTTATCATTTTTCTTTATTCTTGATTTAATCGATTCGTATATTTTTTCTGCATATTCTTCTATGCTTCTATTTTCTTTTAAATCAAGATTATATTCCATATTTACATTATCTAATTTCCTGTAGTATAGTGGAAGATCTTTTATATACTGATTAATAGCTATATCCATAGCTACACTTACTGCTTCTTTGTTAAATCTTTTTTTAAGTTCTCTTTCTCTATAAAAATGTGAATTAATAATATGATATATTTCATGCTTCAAAATTGCTGCCATTTCCTTCTTACTGCATTGTAAAAAAAGATATGGATTAAAATACATATTAAATCCATCTCTCTTAGGTATTGTAGCTACAGGAACTTTAATATCTATTTTTATATTTCTTTTAATTTTTAGCATAAACTGTCCAAAGAAAGAATCATCCTTTTCTAGCAAGAATAATATTACATCTTGTATTAAACTAAAAAATCTTCTTTTATAATCTTGGCTAAATATCTGATTTTTTTCAATATTATAGGCTTCTTTTAAAAGCTGTTCTCTTTTTCCATCAAAATCCATCTATAGCTCACCACCTGAATATTAAAATATATTAAAAAATGCATCAATAAACTTATCATTATCTAAAAGTTTTTCATATAGCCCATCTCTATGATCTCTTTTTATCTCCTTCATAATTCCAAGCCTTAAATCTCTAGGATAAACATTTAAAAACTCTGAAAATAAATTCAAGTTCTTTTCAGATATATTTTCTTCTAAATATTTAATTGCATTTTCAGCTAAAATATATAATCTCGAATGATTTTCTTTTTCTATTTTTTCTTTTAATTCCATACTAAATATTTCATTTGAATAAATATCTTCAACATTGATTAAAGGTCTTTTCAAATGTATTAAAAAATTAGCAAAGTCATTACAGATATTTATTCCTACATTTCCTTTTACTACATTTAAGAATGTATCAAACGAATACTTTTCTTTATTATTCAAGTATACCTTATATGCTTTTGAAACCCTTTCCCAGCTTCTTGGTGTAGCTTTTATTGTATCTTCTGAGTCTGGAGTGTGAAGATATTCTGGAAATGAGGATAAAAATTCTATAATATGCTCATGTATATTTCCATCACTACTCATTCCCCACTTTGCCCATTCTTTTATATCAGAATCAAGCTCAATCCATACAAATCTATCCTCCTGTGCTGGATCCATATCTACAACTTCATACTGGCTATTAGAAAAACCATCATTTTTATTGGAAGGATTCATAGCTGCAATTACATTTACTTTCTCACTTAAAACATACCCATTTATTTCTCTGTTTAAAATCAAATTCATCAGCTCTTGTGCTACTGCATGATCACATCTATTTAATTCATCAATAAAAAGTATTACTCTTTCAGCATTTTTCTTGCTTAAAGCATTTTCTATCTCAACTAATTTATGATGTACTGCATATACAGTAGTATTATTATGTACTACAGGAAGTCCTCCTATTTCCCCTTCTTTCAATAAATTTGCATCTATTGTAACAAGATAATATCCCCTGTTTTTAGCAATTTTTTTTACTAATGATGTCTTTCCAATTCCACTTTCTCCTATTATTAATGGAACATCATTTGTCTCCATTAATAAATCCACTGTATTTAAACATTCTGAATAATTCATTATTCCACCTCTTCTAGTTTTCAATAAGTGTATCTATATATTTTTTACACATTCTATAAATCTACATCGATAACTTATAATCTAATAATATTTTTTTAGCCTTTCTGCTTCCATATTCTCTTACAAAATCTATCTTATCCATTTCTAAAATTTCAAGTTCTAAAAAATCTTCCATATATTTATAATCAAAATCATCTTCTTTAAATTTTTCAATAAGCACTTCAACTACCAAGTCTGGCTCTATACTTTCATAAATATATTTAACAACATTTATATTTTCTTTAATAAACATTCTTACTTCATCTAAATCAAAACTTGATATATAATTAATAGCTTCACCACTAAATTTTACTGCTTCTAATTTTGCCTTTAAAGTAGGTTTTTTTATAAATTTAATAGCTGCATAATAATTGTTTATTGCTTTTATCTGCACCTCTTCCGATGGATCTTCTATGTATTTTATTGCATCATAATCCTTTTCTACCGCTATGAGTTTAAGCTTTTCACTTGGATTTTTTACAAATTGTATAGCCCATCCCTTTGTCTTTACAGCTTCTTCTATAACTTTCTCTGATGGTTCATTAATAAACTCTAAAGTGTTCCATGAACTTTTTACGCACATAATTGCTACTTCTTCATTTATATTCTTTATATACTTAACTGCAAATGGTGTATTTTTAACAGCTTCTATTTGTACCTCTTTACTAGGATTATTTATATATTTAATATTAGTTCCATTATTTCTTACAATATATAAATTTAATTCATCATTATCATAATCAATTTCCTTTATATATGATGGATTATTCTTTAACTTATTTAAAATTTCCTTATTATCCATTATGCTTCCTCCATAATTATTTCTTTTTCTAATATTTTATGTTAACTTTATATATTATCATTAATATATAAAAAAATCTATGCTTAAATATAACTTAAACATAGATTTATAATTAATCCTGATATTTTTCAATTTCTCTTTTAACTGAAAATAGAAGACTATTAAGTTCCCATACTTCTCCTTCTTCTATTAACTTATTTAATGTTTTTTGATACCTTGCAGCTTCTGCTCCTTTACCTAATGACATTAATGTTAACAATGAATTCATTATATTAGATATAATATGGGATTTTACTTCAAATAACTTTTGAGCATCTTTTATTTCATCCTTTATTTCTAACATTTCTTCATCTAATCTAAATGCTGCATCTGCAGAACGCTTAAGTTTTTCTTTTAATTTTTCAGGTATATGTTGTTTATATTTATAATTAAGGGAATGTTCTATTGTGGCCCAGAAATTCATAGCTAATGTTCTTATCTGAAATTCTGCTAGTATTTCAACTGGCCCTTCTGCCATATTAACTGGATATTTTATTATCATATGATAACTTCTATATCCACTTTCCTTTACATTTCTCACATAATCCTTTTCATAAAGAATTTGCATATCTTTTCTACCTCTAAGTAGCTCAACTACTGTATCTATATCATCTACAAACTGGCACATAATTCTTATTCCAGCAATATCTTCAAGTTCATACCTTACTCTTTCTAAAGGTATTTCAAATTTATTAGCCTTTTCAAGCATACTTGAAACCTCTTTAACCCTTCCAGTTACAAACTCAATTGGCGAATACTCATTTTTTCTTCTATATTCTTTTCTAATAGACCTCAATTTAACCTTTAGTTCATCAACTGCTTGTTCATAAGGCATCAAAAAATTTTTCCAATCATTAATTGCCATAGATACCATCCTTTATAACATTATTCTATATTTATTATATCAAAAACTTCAAACTATGTGTAATCCTATTAATATTTACTTAATAATAATTATTTAGTATTCTAAGTTGTGCTATAATTATTTATATTTGATATAACTTTACTGAGGTAATTATAATGTACAATGAAACTTTAAATAATTTATTTGATAAAAATGTAACTTGCCCAGTCTGCAGTTCTACATTTAAAACTAAAGTAGTAAAATCAAAATCTGCAAGAATCGTCTCTAAGGATTCTGATTTTTTTATACGATATTCACCTAAAATAAATCCTTATTTTTATGATGTATGGATTTGTAATTCTTGTGGCTATTCTGCACTAAAATCAGATTTTGATGAAATAAGAACTTATAGAAAAGAATTAGTTATGAGCAATATAACACCTAAATGGCAGGCTAGAGTTTATCCAGATATATTAGATGAAAAATTAGCAATTGAAAGATATAAGATTGCACTTCTAAATGCAATCCTTACAGATGCACCAGAAAGTACTAAAGCTATGATTTCATTAAAGATTGCATGGATGTTTAGATTACTTGGAAATGAAGCTCAAGAAAATGCATTTTTAGGGCAAGCTCTTAATGCATTTACAGAAGCTTATACAAAAGAAATATTTCCTATATACGGACTGCAACGTGATTCCATGATGTATCTCCTTGGGGAACTTAATAGGCGAATGGGAAATTATGATGAGGCACTAGTATGGTTTTCAAAAACTATAGTCAATACAAATTCATCTTACAGAGTGAAAGAATTAGCTAGAATGGGTAAAGAGTCAATAAAAAATATGTAATTATATTAATATACTTAGAATAAATAGTACAAATTTAGTGGACTATTTACCGTTGCCATTAATAGGAATGGTAAAATCGCAAAAGCAAAAAATGGAGCTAGTATACCTAACTCCATTTTTATTTCTTCTAAAATTATTCAACTAATTTAATATTTCCAATATTACTCATTGTTGACCATGTCATTCCTGTTGGATCAGACCACATAGTAACTCCTACTCTCTTGCCGCCTTTAGCATCATTAACTTGTCCATCAAATCCTATAAATTGGTTTACATGACCTTTATTCTGTAATGGAATAGCTATTTCTACAATATATCCATCATCAGTAAGCTTAGTTGCTGATTTAAACTTATCCATATTTATATTTCCGCCACCAGTTTGCTTATTTTCATAGTTTACTCTATACTGAGCATCATCGCCATCATATGATGGTGTTCTAGCATTATTCTCATCAATAAATGCTTCTATAGAGTCCTGTTCATGGTCTTTATCACTAGCTTTATCTAATTCATTATCCTTAACCTGGAATAATGCATAAAGATAATTTTCATCCCACAATGTCCTTACTTTTGCTTTTGCTGTATTTGTACCTTCTACATTTAAATCAGTATTAAATGCTTTAGCATCATTCCATACATCATCAATCTCAGCATCAATATTGGGAGTTCCCCTTTTAGCTTCAATATATTTTACTTGACCATCTAATTGTATTTCTCCAAATTTATTTAATTCTGGTTTATTACTAGAATAATCATTCCATACTGCAATTGAATTTAAGTTTCCATTACTATCATTATCTTCTATTTTAATATCAAATCCTATTTTACTTCCTACTTCAGTCTTAAAATCTTTAATATCCTTTAATGGAAGTTTCCATTGAACTTCATATCCATTTTCATTAGATTTTGATATTGAATTTTGGGTATTAGAATCCCTCTTTGAAATATATTGTATTTCTTTTCCATCACCATTATCGATATATAAAGTTATTGAATCATCATTACTTACAGTTTTATCATCAACATCAGTTAAAACATATAAATTATCTTTATCCCACATAGTTTTAACTTTAGCTGTGGCACCATTAGTATTATTTACAAATGTATTTGCATCAAAGGCTTTAGTCATAGACCATTTACTATCGATATTATCTCCAATCTCTATAGTTTGATTTATAGCCTTTACAGACTGTCTATATATATCCGCTTTTGAAGGATCAACTAAAGAATAATATGATGATTTTGCTTGTAGATTCCTATCAAAAATAAGTGGTGAATCTAATCTATTAGATACTGGAAAATTATCTAACCATGTATCATCATCAGAATTTCCCCAAAACATAACTAAATCTAAGTTTCCTTGCTTTCTTTCTTCTTTAAATACATCAAATAATCTCTTATATTGAGCAGCCTGTTGAGCTGTAATTTCCTTTGTTGGTTCTTTCATCTGCTCACCAGATCCACTATACATAGACATATCTAACTCAGTTACTTGAAGTACAAAATTTCCATCCTTTTTAAATTGCTTTAAACTTGCTAGCTTATCCATATTTTGTTTTACAGTTTTAGAATCTGGACTATACATAGATACATGCATTTGTAAGCCTATTCCATCAATAGGAACGCCTTTTTGTAATAATCTCTTCACAAGATTATACATTTCATCTGTTTTTCTTGTACTTGATTCTAATCCATAATCATTTATTATTAATTTACCTTTTGGATTAGCTTCTTTAGCATATCTAAAAGCTAATTCTATAAAGTCATCATCATATCCATCACCATCAACATCCCCTATTATAGATGCCCATTTTGAATTTTCATTGTTACGTCTTAATCCTTCCTTATCAGATAATACTTCATTTACAACATCCCAGTAATCAACATCATCTTTATAATGATTAACTACTGTACTAATATGTGTCTTCATTCTCTCCATTAATAATTCTCTAGATGCAGGTTTTGTTGGATCGTTTTTATCTTGGAAGAACCAGTCAGGAACCTGACTATGCCAAAGTAAAGTATGGCCTCTAAAAATCATATTATGAGCTTTTGCATAATCACGAAGATTATCAGCATCCTTCCAATAGAAGTTTCCTTCAGTTGGCTGAAGTGCATCTACCTTCATGCAGTTTCCACCAACTATTGCATTATATTGATGTGCAATAAATTCTGGATGAATATCATCATATAATTGATCTGGATTTATTTCAGTTCCTATTGGGAAATACCCTCTATATTCATCACATATTGATTTTAAATGCCTTTGAAAATCTTTTTTAGGCATATCACATTTTGATACTGTAACATCATCTATATAAAAATTAACTTTATCACTTTCATTTGTATCTTTCTTTGACTTATATGCAAATTCTATATCCATTGAATAATTTGTAACTATATCTCTTTCAGGAATTCTATAGTCTCCTTCTATTTTTGTCCACTGTCCTTTTTTAGCTGTAGCCGATCCTACTGTCACATACTTAGGCTCTCCATTTACTGTATTTATAAACTGTAAATTAAATTTCTGCTCATCTGCTCCTTTAGCATCATCATACATTACATATGCTGTAAAGTGATAAGCTTCGCCTTTTTGAAGAATATTAGTAAAATCTTTTACTGGTCCATGCCATGTTTCCTGTCTATTAGTTATTTTTAATGAATTTGCTCCCTGTTCATATTTTGATGAATCAATTGATACATCTCCACCTCTAGCTTCCCATCCTTCGGCATCGTTTTCAAAAGACTGGCTATAAACAACCTCTCCTTTATTTACATTCTCAATATTTGTATCTTTACCGCTTTCACTATTAGTTAAAGCTTTACATCGAGTTGTTATTGTACTACCTGCTATAATTACTGCTGCCATAATACTTAAAAGTTTAATATGCTTTTTGTTTCTAATCATTTAGATTACCCCTTTACAATAAATTTATGTTAAAAATATATTAAAATATCTTTAATTCTATATGATTCATATAATTATAAAATTTCAAGTAGATATCAGTAATTACGAATTATATTGCATTTAATTTATTATTAATAGTACATATAGTATTACTTATAATCTAGAATAATTTAAATAAAGAAAATCTACATGATTTGTACTTTCATTTCCATTACTACTTGCAAACATTCCTAAGGTACATCCTACAAATCCACCTGCAGATTCTGTACTTAAGAATCTGCTGTCAATATCTACAGCTAAAACTGCATATTCTTCTCCATCTAAGCTATAATAGAAATTTAGTTTTTGATTTCTTCCTATAACTTTTAAAAATAATCTATCAGAGGCTATATTAATTTGTGCCATTATTTCATCCTTTGAGTCTTTTACAGATACAACTCTCAGAATATTTTCATCATTTTCTTTAATATACTCATATCTCAAATGATATTCATTGCTTTGAAGTATAGCCAAACCTGCACTTTCATTGTTAGACTTAGGCTCAAATTCCATCATTGTGCTTAATATATAATCATAGCTATCCTGTCTTATTCCTAAATAGCTTGGACTACATAAATCACTTAATGTATACTGAGATAATTTAAGTCTTAAAAACCCTTCTCTTTCATCTAATGAATACATATTTTCATAAGGATTACGTAATCTTAAGAATCTATTGTCTAATTTCTTTCCATAAAAATGAAAACACTTTTCTTTATCTTCAAATCTATGCTCTTCTAATGTAGTTTCTCCTTCAAGTTCTATCTTTCCTATACCTTCATTTACTACTGGCCACCCATCCTGCCATGTCACTTTAGCTAAGAAAGTTTCTCTTCCTGTATTACAATGCTCTTGACACTTCCTAACTCCAAGCATAACCATATACCATTCATCATCATTAGCTTTTACTAAATCAGCATGCCCAATATACTGTATTGGATATTTATTTCCTAGATGCCTGTGTGTTAATATTGGATTAGCTTTACATCCTTCATATTTCCCAAATAAAGTTTTACTTCTTGCTATCATTACACTATGTTCATAAGCAGTTCCACCTTCAGCTATCATCAAATAATAATAACCATCTTTTTTATAAAGATGTGCCCCTTCAGCCCATACAGAATCTCTTAATGCCCCATTCCATATAGCATGACTTTCTCCTATAAGCTTCATATTTTCTAAATCAATTTCCTGAACATATATCTCATTATCCCCATAATATTTAGGTCCTTCACTTCTATCACGAGTGCCTATATAATATGATTTTCCATCTTCATCAAAAAACAAACTTGGATCAATCCCTTGGGCACCTTTTAGAATATATGGATCTGACCATGGTCCCTTAGGATCATCTGCAGTAACTATAAAGTTTCCATAATGAGGTATATTAGTTGTTATTAAATAAAATTTTCCTTTGTTATACCTTATTGTTGGTGCATATACTCCCGCTGAATGTCCTATTTCCCCTAAATTTAATTGGGAGCTTCTAGTGAATACACTCCCTATCTGC
This sequence comes from Clostridium sp., assembly GCA_003539755.1. Lineage (GTDB taxonomy): Bacteria > Bacillota > Clostridia > Clostridiales > Clostridiaceae > Clostridium. The sequence continues at coordinate 18,435 of DPOH01000325.1, read as the reverse complement.
TCCCAATTAGCTAAATCTTTACTATGGAAAATAGGTACTCCTGGAAAATATGCAAATGTTGAATTTACTAAATAGAAATCTTCTCCTACTGCACATATTGACGGATCTGGATAAAATCCTCTAAGTATCGGATTCTTAAATTTAGCCATATTTTCACCTCTCATACTATTTCCAAATCTTATATTTTCCACTTAATGCGAGAAAAGCAAATAAGTAAAGACAATTATCATAATATCTTCTATTTCCTGTTCTTAATGGAGTATTCCAGAACCTTCTTACACACTCTTCTCTATTATTTCCCTTGCTTGCTGCAAGTGATGCCATTGCATTTGTTGCTATTATAGCAATTGGATGCATAGCCTTTTCATTAATTATAGTTCCATCTATTTCATACACTAAATCATCTTTATCTTTAACTGTTTCACAGAAGAATTTCTGAATTTTATCAACTATATCAGTTTCAAAGTTGTCATTTCCAAACCATTCATAAGATAAACCTAAATTAGCTGCTACTCTATATGAATCACTATAATATCTTTCTCTATTATCATATTTAAATGGACTTCCATCATAGAAAGAATATTCTGGTGCTAACCCAGTTTCGCTATGACAGGCTTTTTTTAAGTATTTTTTACTATTCTCAGCTGCTTCTTTCCAAAATTCTTTATCTTCTTCATTACACCATAAAGCAAATAATTCATAGAAATGTGGTAAATGATATGATGGATCTGTTATTTCAAGACCTGGAACAAATTTTATAAGTTTATTTTCTTTATTCCACATAGGTTGTCCAATCTCTTTTTCTCCATTATGAATGCAAGTAGATAACAAATCTCTAGCTTCTTTTGAATAATTATATATTCCTTCTCCATCTCCCCATCTATGAGATGCAAAGAACAGAGCTAATGCAAAATATTCTTCTCCATCTGATGCAGGTCCATCTGCATTTTTAGTTCCATCTAACTGTACAGACCACGCAAAATAACCTTTATTAATTCCCTCTTCTAAATACATATATTTCTTTGCAAAATTCCAAAGAGAATCAAATTCTTTTTTCATATTATTCTGTACACACATCATCATTCCATATGACATTCCTTCAGTTCTGGCATCATTATTTCCTGTATCTACTATACATGCTGTTTCATCATCTAATATGTGATATATACATTCATCTTTTGTTCCATAAAACAAAGTATCATATATCAGCTTTAATTTATTTTCTATTTCATAATCTGTATATCCATATTCTTTAAATACATTAGAATACTTTGATGTTTCAAATGCGTTCATAACTCCAGCTCCTATTCTCTAACATACTTTTTATACAATAAATCATTCTTTAACTCCACCAATTGTAAGACCTGTAACAAAGTATCTTTGTAAGAATGGGTAAAGACAAACTATAGGTAAAGCTGTTACTATTGTAATTGCTGCACGGATTGATGTTGGTGTTACCATAGCTGCATTAGCTGAATTTTTCATTACTTCAGCACTTGTGCCTTGAGTTGTTGTTGATGATAACAATTTCATAAGTTCGTATTGAAGAGTAGTTAAATTCTTATTAGCTGAACAATAAAGCATTGAATCAAACCATGCATTCCATTGTCCTACTGCTATAAATAATGCTACAGTTGCAAGTACAGGTTTACATAATGGTAATACTATCTGAATAAATATTCTAAATTCTCCTGCTCCATCAATCTTGGCAGATTCGATTAAACTATCTGGAAGACCATTTATATAAGTTCTTATAACAATCATATTAAATGCACTTACTAATCCTGGTATAATATAAACCCAGAAATTATTTAATAAATGTAAGTCTTTAATTAAAATATATCCTGGAATCATACCTCCACTTACATACATTGTTAATACAAACATAAATGATAATTGTTTATTGAACATATAGTTTTTTCTACTTAATACATAAGAAAGCATTGATGTTAAAAATAATTGTAAAACTGTTGCTATTACTGTTCTACCTACAGAAACTATAGCAGCTTGTTTTAAATTTTGGTTTTGGAAAACAGTCATATAGTTCTTCATTGTAAAAGATCTTGGCCATAAATGGATTCCACCCTTTACTGAGTCCATACCATCATTAAATGAAACTGCAATTGTATTTAAAATTGGATACATAGTAACTATTAAAAATAATATCATAAATATTGTTATACATGTATCTACTATAATATCTTCCCTTGATCTCTTTAAAAACTTCTTATTACTCATACAATGTTCCCTCCCTTAGAATAATCTTTCTTCACCTGCAGCTTTTGCTATCTTATTAGCTATAAATATAAGAGCTACACTTACTATACTCTTAAATATACCTGCAGCTGTTGCTAATGAATAGTTATTTAATCCAATACCATATTTCAATACAAAAATATCAATTGTCTGAGATACTTCTTGTACTAATCCGTTTCCTAATAAATATTGAATTTCAAATCCGGCATTTAATATATTACCTACATTCATAATTAATAAAATACATATTGTAGATTTAATTCCTGGTAATGTTACATGAAGTATTTTTTGAATTCTTCCTGCACCATCAATTTCTGCTGCTTCATATAAATCTGGATTTATTGCAGTTATAGAAGCTAGATATATAATACTTCCCCATCCAACTTCTTTCCATACATTTGTAAGACCTACAATTCCCCAGAAATACTTAGTCTGTGCAAAGAAATTAATTGGTTGGCTTATAAGGTGAAATTTTTGTAATAATTCATTAATAATACCTGTTGAAGGTGAAAGAACTTCTGAAACTATTCCAGTTACAATAATCCAAGAAAGAAAATGTGGTAAATACGATACTGTTTGAGTAAATTTTTTAAATAATACATTTTTAACTTCATTTAATAATAATGCGAATAATATTGAACACACAAAACTTAAAGTTAAATTAATTATACTCATACATAATGTATTTCTTAAGATCTTTAAAAAGTTATCATCAGAAAATAAAAATTTGAATTGATATAACCCAACCCATGTTTGATCAAACAAGCTCTTGGCCGGATTAAATTTTTGAAATGCCATTAACCATCCAACTAATGGAGCATAGCAAAATATTATTACATAAATTACAAATGGGATAGACATAAATATTAAACTCTTTTGTTTTTTGGCCCTTTCAAGAAAACTTTTCTTTTGATTTACATTTACATTTAGATTTGTTACTTTTGTTTGTAAGTTTCCCTCCATATTAATACTTCCTTTCTAATTTAAAATTTTTATATTATAATTTAAAACTAAATAGATATATTAAATTTTTAATATTTAACCTAACCTCCTCATACTGTTTTCGTTTACATTTGTTATGTGACTATGTATATAATCAATGCACAATCCCCAATGTACCCCCTTACAATATAATTTTATCATCATGATTTTTTAGCAACAACCATACAAACTATATAAAAAATACCATAAATTATACTATAGTTCTAACACTCATTTCATCACCGTGTATTCGTTTTCTGTATAACCAATAAATAAAAAATATAATACATTAAAAAACTGGCTTCAATTTATATGAAAGCCAGTTTTCTAATTCTTTTATTGATATAATAATTATTATTTATCTGAGAATTCTTTAATTCTTCTTTCAACTTCTTTTGTTAAAGCATCTAAGTATGCCTTAGAATCTGCTTGAGTAGTTAATGTTTTTGTATATTCATCCCAAGTTTCTTCAAAACTTGATGGATCTGTCATTATAACTTTTGGAAGCCATTGTTTCTTGATATCATCCATCTTTGTATATGCTATTTTAGCAGGTGAATCTGAAGTTAAGTTGTTAACATATGACCAGATTGGATACCAAGGTTCATTTTCTTCATCTGAAGGATCATTCATGAAATCTGCAAATGTTTGATATCCATAAGCATCTAATATCTTCTTATCTGTATCTGTTAATGTTGCACGGAATTCTCCTGGTTGTTCAGCTGGTGACATAGTGTTTTTACCATCTGCTTGCATTCCTTTGAAGTTAGGGAAGTATCCATATCCACATAAGTTTTGTTGAGCCCAGTCTTGGTCTTTAGCATTTGCTCTTTGTTCTTCAGTTCTGTAGAATACTCCATTTTCATCAACTTTATAATCTACATCTTTTTCTCCCCATGCTCTTAAAGCGACTACTTCAGGTGATAATAAGTCATTAATGAACTTTAATGCACCTTCTACATCTTTACAGCTTGTTGTTATAGCAAGTCCAGCACCACCATTGAAATCTGGTTTAGTTCTATAATGAGGTTTAACACTTGGATCTATAACTAATGGAAGTGGAACCCAAGTCTTATCATCTTTATGTTCTTGTACTAATGCATTTGTAGCATTATCAAATTGCCATTTTTGGTCTATCATACCAAGTACAGAACCAGTAGATAACTTAGAAATATATTGGTCATAGTTTGCTGTAAATGTTTCGGGATCTATAATTCCTTTTTTATATTCTTCTCCAAGTTTCTTATAGTATTGTTTTGCTTCTGGTAATGTTTCATAAAGTTTAGCTTCATGAGTAGTCTTATCTATTACAGCTTTACCATCATTAGGATATCCAGCCAAGAATTGAGGTGGATTTTCCAAACAGAAGTACTTAGTATCATAGCTTAATATTTCAAATCCTATTGTTGGTTTTCCATCAATTGTTGGATTTGCTTCTTTATATCTTTCTATCAAATCAAAATATTCATCTAATGTTGTAATCTTTGGATAATTTGCCCATTCAAGTACAGCTTTTTGAATCCAGAATGCTTCTCCACCTTGAGTAGTATCTGTTACTTTTCCTTGAACTTTACTAAATTGAGGAATGTAATAGATATGTCCATCTGGCTGCTTACAACGAGCCCATTCACCTTTTGTAAAGTAATTTGTGATATTAGGATATTTACCGCTTTCGATATATTCATCTAACGCAATAAGTGCTCCTGCATCAACTAAGCTCTGTGTTCCATCCCCACCATCTATGAAATCTGGATAATCACCACCAGCTACCATTACTCCTATTCTTTCTTTTGGAGTTTGTCCAGTTAACCAAGTTTCATCAACTTTAACTCCTGTTTTTTCAGCTATTAAATTCTTTACCCTATTATTATCAGGTATTTCCTTACCAGCAGTTGCAAAAAACGCTGTAAAATGCTTGTACCCATCAGAATCAGTTGATCCACTTGATGATGAGCTTCCACTACTTCCTGAAGTACTTCCACATCCAACTAAGCAAGTTGTTGCTAGCATTCCAGAAAGAAATAATGATAGTAACTTTCTTTTATTCATAAAAACTCCCCCTACAAATGTTTTCGTTTACAAAAGTTATATTTTATCTCTTTTGTTAATTTTTGTTTACAATAATAATTTTATCATCTTTATATCTTCTAACAACCATATAAATTATATAAAAAATACCACAAATTATATATTATGTATAAGTTTACATTTATCTGGTTTTGTTTAATATTAAGCGTTAATCTTTACATATAAAATTAAAAGTTTCATCAAAAAAGAGAATTCAAAGTCTCAATAGTTTTTAATTAAACAATACTTAGTCCTTATGAATTCTCTTTTAGAATTAAATATTTTATTTTACTAACATAGTCTGGCCTGGTAATAGTCTAATAAGTTCATTATTATTAATTAACCAAATAACCTGACCTGTTGGATTATAAATTTTAGTATTATCAACATTAGTTACTACACTTCTAATTGCAGAAAAATACTCTTTAAATTCAAAATTTGTAGTATACCATACATCATTTTTTCCATGAAGCCTATCACATATCTGCTCAAATCTATCCCATGTATTTTCCCTATCAAATTCAAAACTATGCCCCCATATATAAAATAAAGATAGTTCTCTATATGATGGTGGATTAAAGAAATCATCAATCATTTCATCAGTTACATCATTATGATGACATGTTGGATTCCATTGCATAAAATCTCCTGGAATAAAGAAATTCCTTGTTGAATTTACAGTTCTTGAATACTGAATTCCTAGAACCTTTAACTTATTAATTAATGATTCATTGTATTGTCCATATGGATAAGAATATCCAACAACTATGCTATCGTTATAATTTTCTAATATTCGTCTATCTTCAATTATTTCACGGACTACAGCTTCATTATGCAAATCATTCATAAACTCATGATGTGCTCCATGCCCAGCTATTTCATGTCCCTTATATAATTCCTTTATTTCTTTCTTTTTAATAAAATTCTCTCCATCAAGTATAGCTGAATTTAAATGAAAAGTTGCTTTTAACCCATATTTATTAAAAATACTAACTAATCTTTTATCAGCTATGTTTCCATCATCATAGCTAAAAGTAAGCGCCTTGTCTTTCCCTTCTGGGAATACAAACCTATAACTCATATTTATTCTCTCCACTTCCAATTTATACTATTAAACATTTTAACACACAAAGACCCCCATTGTACCATGGGAGCCATTAAATAATATTATTTATTTTTCAAATGGATTTTCAGTCTTATATAGCATTCCTTTTGGTTGGTTAAATCCAATATCTTCTACTCCTAGATATTTGAATAAGCTAAATAAGCTCTTTCCAAAGTGTCCAAATGCAACTGCACCATGGTGTGGATAATTCTTTTCTACTAATACGTGTCTATAGAATCTTCCCATTTCAGGAATAGCAAATACTCCAATTGATCCAAATGAACGAGTAGCAACTGGTAATACTTCACCTTCAGCTACATATGCTCTAAGCTTAGCATCAGCAGTACTTTGTAATCTGAAGAATGTGATATCTCCTGGTACTATATCTCCTTCAATTGTTCCTCTTGTTATATCTGGTTCCTTATCTGGTTCAAGAGATCTATGCATGATCTTTTGATATTTCATAGTTGGATTTTGTAATTTACAAGCAGCTGTATTACCACAGTGGAATCCCATAAATGTATCTTTTAATGTATAGTCACCATGTTTACCTTTAATTTCAGCATCATACATATCAGCTGGAACTGAGTTATTAATATCAAGTAATGTAACAACATCTTCACTTACACAAGTTCCTATATATTCACTTAATGCTCCATAAATATCAACTTCACATGATACTGGAATTCCTCTTGCAGTTAATCTGCTGTTTACATAGCATGGAACTAGTCCAAATTGTGTTTGGAATGCAGGCCAGCACTTATTTGCAAAGATAACATATTCTCTAGAACCTTTATGAGCTTCCATCCAATCTAATAATGTAAGTTCATATTGAGCAAGTCTAGGTAAAATACCTGCCATCTTATTTCCTTCACCTAATTCTTGTTCCATATCAGCAACAACTTCAGGAATTCTTGGATCTTCTTTATGTTCATTAAATGATGCAAATAAATCTAGCTCTGAATTTTCTTCAATTTCAACACCTAAATTGTATAATTGCTTGATTGGTGCATTACAAGCTAAGAAATCTTGTGGTCTTGGACCAAATGAAATAATCTTTAATTTGTTAAGCCCAATTACAGCTTTTGCTACTGGAATGAATTCTTTTATCATTCCTGCTATATCACTTGCAGTTCCTACTGGATATTCAGGAATATATGCTTTAATGTTTCTTAATGCTAAATTATAACTTGCATTAAGCATTCCGCAATAAGCATCTCCTCTTCCATCTTGAAGATTATTTTGTGTTTCTTCTGCTGCTGCTACAAACATAACTGGTCCATCAAATTCTTTTGCAAGTAATGTTTCAGCAGTTTCTGGTCCAAAGTTTCCAAGATAAACAACTAATGCATTTACACCTGCTTCATTAATTTCTTTTAAAGCTTGTCTCATATCTTTTTCATTTTCTATAGTAGTCTTACATTCAAAAATATCTCCTTCATAAGCTTCTACAACTGCTGCTCTACGTCTTTCTGATAATTCCATAGGGAAGCAATCTCTGCTTACTGCAACTATTCCTAATTTAATTTCTGGTATATTTTTCATATTAATTCCTCCAAACTAATCAAAACTCAATTTTTTATTCTCTATAAATCATTTTTTATATAAATTAATAATTCTTAAGATAAATATTTTCTCCCTTTAATCCAATAAATGCTCCTTGTTTACCTAAGTCTGTATCCTTATGACCAATAAGCCATTTATTTTTTGCAAATAATAATGCGTCTTCATCTGATTTATTAACATCCTTTTCCAATGGTAGGTTTGTATCCTTTGGTAAAACTACTACGCATCTAAATCCATTATCATCTGCATTACATGGTGCATAATGAAGTGTTGTAGCATATACTTCAATAGCAGTTCCTTTTGGAACTAAGAATGCTTCAATTTTTGATGTATCATATGAAAAATCATCTTCTACATCTTGAAGAATTCCTAATAATAAAATCAAATCTGTAGCTGCTATATTTATTTCTGAAGATCTATGATATTCAACTGCATTAAGCAAATTATTATTTCCATTGCAGTATCCTATTTCAATAGGAAGCCCTCCAAATTCTCTATCTTGTAATTCATTAAAAATACTTAAATCTTCAAGCATCTTTACTGATGGTTCATAAACAACATCATTTGGAAGTGGTGTATCTCCCATCTTTTCTATTATTTCTTTACAGTCATAATTTTTTAATACTCTTCCATACTTCTTAAAATCTGAATTGCAAACTTTTTTTATCTGCATAATATCACCTCTCTAAAATATTACTTATTGCCAAATGCAGCTTCCCAGTCTGCTTTAAATTTTTCAAGACCAGCATCTGTTAATGGGTGTTTTACCATTTGCATTACTAGGTTATATGGTACTGTTGCTATATCTGCTCCTGCTTTAGCTGCTTCAATTACATGTATTGGATTTCTTACGCTTGCAGCTATAATTTGTGTTTCTATACTGTGTACATTAAAGATTTCTGCTATATCTCTTACTAAATCCATTCCTATCATTGATATGTCATCAACTCTTCCTAAGAATGGACTTACATATGTTGCTCCTGCATTGGCTGCAAGTAATGCTTGATTTGCAGAGAATATTAAAGTTACATTTGTTTTTATACCTTCCTTAGAAAGAACCTTTACTGCTTTTAATCCTTCTACTGTCATAGGAATTTTCACTATCATATTAGGATGAATTTTAGAAATTTTTCTTCCTTCTTCTATCATTCCTTCAGCTTTTTCACTTACTACTTCTCCACTTATTGGTCCATCTACTATTTCTGTAATTTCTTTAATTACTTCATTAAAATCTCTACCTTCTTTAGCTACTAGAGACGGGTTAGTTGTTACCCCTGAAATAACTCCCATTTCATTTGCTTCTCTGATGTATTCAACATTTGCTGTGTCTAAAAAAAATCTCATTTTATATTCCCCTTTTCATTTTATACATATTAATATACTTTTAAAAACTATTTTATTAAGTTGGTGTATTCCACTGTAATATCTAAATTAATTTAGATATTACAGATTATTATTTACTTTATTGTAAGAAACTCTTCTATGACCATTCTAGCTGCTCCAAGCAGATAAGATTCTTTAAATTTAGTTATTTCAATTCTACACTTTTCTCTGTCTGCAAATAAATTATTGTTACATATATTTTCTCTTAATGATTCTATATTCTCATCCAATAAGCTTTTAATATCTCCTCCAATAACAATAGTATTTGGATCAAGTATAAGCATAAGATTTAAAATTCCTGTTCCTAGTATGAATAAGTATTCATTTAATATTTCTAATGCTTGGCTATCTTTCTTTTCGCATAATTCTTCGAATTCTTCTATATCATTAATATCTTTAGAATACTTTAAATTGTACTGTTTTATTAATGCATCTGTAGAGGCATATGCTTCAAGACATCCCTCTCCACCACATTTGCACTTTTTCCCACCTACATTTATTTTAGTATGGCCTATTTCACCAGCTGAATTATTGCTACCTCTATATATTTCACCATTAATAATTATTCCAGCACCAAAACCATCTGTTATAGAAACATACAATAAATTATTTATCATATCCTTTTTATTTAAATATTCATAATATGCGGATAAATTTGCTTCATTATCAACATAAATAGGAATACCTAAATATTCAAATTCATTTTTTAAATTAAGTTCTTCTTTAATATTTAACAGATAACAGTTTTTAATTATTCCAGCTTCTGAATCTACAGTTCCTGGAATTGAAATTCCTACTCCTAAAAGCTGAGTTTTATAATCAACATTATTACTATTAAGAATTTCTGCAATACTATCTTTAACTATTTCAATTATTTCATTTATATTTTTATTTCCGTGTTTAACTTTTAATCTACCAATTTCCTGACTCTTTAGATTTATAAGAGATATTTTTATATGCTTAGGTGTTAATGCAACCCCTATTGAATATTTACAATTTTCATTCAATCTTATTGCCATTGCTTTTCTTCCACCTGTAGATTCTAAAGACCTTACATCTTCCACTATTCCCAATTTTTTTAATTCTGCAATATTAGTAGATACTGTAGTTATGCTTATATCTAAGCTTCTGGATATATCTAATTTAGTTATTTCATTCTTTTCTAATAATAATTTGATTATTTTATTCCTATTAGTCTCTTTTATTTTGCTGTGATTAACTTCTATCAATTTAAAAATTACTCCTCTCTAGGCCTTAACAGTAATATTATATTTAGTAATATAATATCATTATTGTGTTCCTAGTTAAATATCCTTTATTCTTTCGTAAAGTGAGTTATAAACAGCATATACCTTTTCATATGTTTCCCTTAACTCAGTATTAGGTGTTACTTTATTATCTGCTTTTTCTATAATTCTTTCACAAGCTTCTTCCACTGATGGATATATTCCTGCTCCAACCCCAGCAAGTATTGCAACCCCTAAAGCTCCACCTTCTGAAGCTTTTACTGTGTTTAATGGATATTGGAATATATCTGCAAGAATCTGCCTCCATACAGCACTCTCTGCTCCACCGCCGCTTACTCTGACGTCTTCAACCTTTACATTCATATCTTCTATAATATCTAAACAATTCTTTAAGCTGAAGCTTACTCCTTCAAGTACACTTCTTACAAAATCATTGTGATTATTTATTAATGAAACTCCAAAGAATCCACCTTTTACATTTGGATCAAGATGTGGTGTTCTTTCGCCCATTAAATATGGTAAATAAGTAACTCCGTTTGATCCTGGTTTTGATTGTGCAGCTTCTTGTGTTAATAAATCATATACATCAACATTCTGCTTTTTACTATCTTCAATTTCTTTTGCACAGAATGTTTTCTTAAACCAATTTAACGAAAGTCCAGCACCTTGAGTTACTCCCATTACATGCCACTTTCCTGGAACTGCATGACATAGTGTATGAACTCGTCCATCTTTATCAAACTTAGGTGTATCAGTTGAGGCAAATACAACTCCTGAAGTTCCTATTACTGTAGATATAACTCCTTCTTTTACTATTCCACTTCCAATAGCTCCTGCAGCCTGATCTCCAGCTCCTCCAACTACTGGGGTTCCCTCTGATAAATTAGTTAACTCAGCTGCTTCACTGCTTACTTTTCCACTTACAACAACTGATTCATATACATCAGCTAGTATATTCTTATCTATCTCTAAATCATTAAGAAGTTCATCACTCCAACTTCTTGTATTTATATCAAGCATCTGCATTCCACTTGCATCAGAAACTTCTGTAGCAAATACATTTGTTAATTTAAATCTTATATAATCTTTAGGTAATAGAATTTTATTAATCTTTTTATAATTCTCAGGTTCATTATTTCTAACCCATAACAGCTTAGAAAGAGTAAATCCTGTCATTGCTGGATTACCTGTTATTTTAATTAATCTTTCCTTCCCTATCTTTTCCGTAATATACTCACATTCTTTTTCAGTTCTTTGGTCACACCATATTATAGATTTTCTAATTACTTTATTATCTTTATCTAATAATACCAATCCATGCATTTGACCACTTAAGCCGATTCCTTTAATATCAATAGATTGTACATTACTTTTATCTATTACTGCTCTTATTCCTTTAACACATGCATCCCACCAGTCATCTGGATTTTGCTCAGCATATCCTACCTTAGGCTGAAATAAATCATATCCAAATGTTGCAGTAGCAATAGTTTTTCCATCTTCATCAAATAATGCTGTCTTTGTACCCGAAGTGCCTATATCTAAACCTAATAAGTATCTCATAATTCCACTCCTCTTATTAAAATGTCTTTTAAATAAACTTTTTAAAAGTTATTTCATAAGTTAATATTATTCCTTTTTATGGAATAAGTCAATATTATTTTGTAAACTTTTTCAGATTTATTTTTAATTGTGAATATATACAAAATTAAATTTTGAATCCTAAAATAACTTTTTTAGTACATTCTTTATAAATAAAAGAAATCATGATGATATTGCTATTATCATGATTTCTTTTATTTATCTATAATACTCTCTTAGGGTTAAAATTAATATAGTCTGCAGAAGATAGAATATATTCAATTCCATCAACATATCCATTTAATAAATTTCCCATTAAAACAGGCCCATGTAAGTGTCCGTATATTACTTTTTTAACATTAAATTCTTTAAATATCTTTATAAAATCGGATTCTTCAAATTTTTCATTAGTTGGTGGATAGTGAATCATTACTATTATATTTTCATATCCTGCTTTCTTGGCAGCTTCTAGTGATAATCTAAGTCTTATCTGTTCTCTTTTATAGATTTTCTCATCTTTTTCTGTATATTTATATTTATCCCCGCCAGGACACATCCATCCTCTTGTTCCACAGATAGCAAAGTCATCATATTCATAAAAATTATTTTGCAAGAACTTTGTGTTTTCATATAATTTATTTAGTTTTGATATACTTCCCCACCAGTAATCATGATTTCCTTTACTTATAATCTTCCTTCCTGGTAGTTGATCTATCCAATCTAAATCATATTTGCTATCATCAGCTCTTAATGACCATGATATATCACCTGCAATAAGTACTGTATCATCATCATTGACTTTTTCAATCCAGTTCTTTTTTATTTTATCAGTGTGATCTCTCCACTTATCTCCAAATATATCCATAGGTTTTTCCACATTAAAACCAAGATGCAAATCTGAAATAGTATAAAGTGCCATTACATTTTTTCTCCTTTTTATCTGTGAATTGTTGTTAATATCAGCATAGCTGATGGCTTTAGCGGTGAATTGTTCTTATTTGTAGCATAGCTACCTTCTTTATCTGTGTTTATCTAAATCTGTGACAAACGCTATTACGTGAGCAACTGCTTCGTATAATTCTGAGGGTATTTCTTGGCCTACATCCACATTGCATAATAAATTAGTTAGCTCTTTATTATATACTATAGGAACTTCATTTTCTTCAGCTTTTTCTAGTATTTTATCAGCAATATGGCCCATTCCAGCTGCAGTAACAATCGGAGCATCACTATTAAATTCATATCTTAATGCTGCTGCCTTTTTTCGTTGATTCATATTAACATACCCCCTTTAAAATTAATAAGTCTAAATCACATACAAGTTTCATTTTACCTTATAATTTTTATTTATACAATTTCAATTTTCCTACTATTTCTTACACTTTCGTATCTATAGCAGAAATTGTAACATCACTAAAAAATTCTCTACAACTTGATATATCAACAGGTCTTTCTTTAGTTGATACACTTACACTTGCTAACATTCCTAAACTATTTAAGCCATTTAAGAGTTGTGCTTTATGATTATTTATTATATCTGAAAATCCCCAGTCACATTTCAAATTTACATCAAGTTTATTATTCCTCAAAGTAATATATCCATCTATATCACCTAAATTAATTGTTTTTACACTTACAACCATCTTAGTATTTGTAGTATCTATTTTCTTTCCATCTTTTCTGTTGTCTTTAATTATTAATTTACATGGATATTCTGCATTCTGCGTATTTACGCCAAAATTTAAATAGTAATACTCATTGCTTATTGAGTTAAATATTCTAAAATCATTCATATTTTGTTTAAGAGTACTCATCACTTTATCTAAAACTGCACTATCTTGTAATTCTGTTTGATTTAATAAGCCCTTTACTATATCCTTTACATTATTAATCTTCTCTTGTATATTTTCCTTAATAGCCTCTTCTCTATTAATATTAAATCCTGTAAACTTATCAGCCCCACTGAACTGTGTATTCATATTTTTTATATTAAATGTATTTAATGGCGTTGACTTAGTCTTTTGAGGAAAAGCTTCATATGATGATTCACTTTTATATTTACTTAAAGCTTCTTTTATCATCTTATATTCATCATCAGAAAGCTTTACTTCTCTACTTTCAGCCCTACTCAATAAAGCTTCTATTTTTGCCTTATTAGTAGATTCTATAAGTGATGAAGCTTGAGTTTTAGGTATTTCTTCTGATGTATTTATATTTCCAATTATTGATTTTACATCATTAAGAAAATTTTTATCTTGTAATCTATCAGTTAAAGATTTATTACTATTTTCAATTATAGTATCTTGATTGTTAGCAAATACTGACGTACTTTCATCACTACTATTAGAAGCTAATGTTTTAAGAAGATCCAAAACATCTACCTTTGTATTCATGGGATTATTATCTGCATATATCTTAGATGCTAGCGACTGACTCGTAGTATCAATAGAACCTTTATTAATATTGGGGAATTTCTGTTTATCAAACATACTTATTTTAGAATTTATAGATTCCATAATATCTTTATCAAAATCAATATTGTTAAGTTTTTCTTGGATATCCATAAGTACTTTTTCTATTGAAGAATTACCTTTAAAAAGTTTATTAAAACTTTCAATATTCTCTGCAGAAAAATCAATATTATTCTCAATAAATACGAATATATCATCTTCGCTCATGTTCTTAAATTGTTCAAAGAACTTTGTCAAAGTATCTTGGATTTTTCTACCCTCTGCACTGTTAATATCAATATTTTTACCTGCTGTATATTTTTCTATAAATTTATTTATCTCGTCAGAATCAAAATTAACTTTCTCATTAAACTGAAGTATCCCTTTAATTTTGTTTATATTCTCTCTAGTTAATGGAATACTATAACTAACCATTTTCTTTAAAATAGGGACATCTTCCTTTGAAAGACCTTCTTTATCTATTATCTCTTTAAAATTTTCATCTACTTCTGAATCCTGTTTAGTTCCTTGATTTATAACTTTTAATTTAAGCTTTCCATTCTCAAATCCATCTACTTGAAATTTAACTAATTTCAGCTCTTCAAAATTTATATTTCCCTCAACTTCCGCAATAAACTGCCAACCATCTGAAAGTTTTATTGTAACATCCTTACCTTCACCTTTTGATACAACTCTTCCAGTAAATTTTTCGCCTACGTCAAAAGTTAATTTGCTAGAAATTTTTTTTGAATTGATATTATATCCATTATTTATATTCCAAATTCCTGGCATTATCGCGTCTCACCTCTAACTTTTATTCATACAATTATTTATCGAGTAATAGATATATAAATTTATAAAGAGCCCTGTAATATTAGCATTACAGAACCCTTTTATATTTCAATTTATTTAACTTCAATCTTATTATAGTTTTTCTTACCTCTTTTAATTAAGGCAATTCCATCTTCAAAGTCATCTTCATTTAAAGTTCTAGCTACATCTGTAACTTTAACTCCATTTAGAGATAATCCACCTTGTTCTATTAGTCTTCTACCTTCTTTTTTAGATGGTACTATTTTATTAGATGCCATTATATCTAATAATGATGTTCCTACTTCTTCTTTAGAAATAGTTACTGTTGGAACATTAGACATATCTGCTCCACCTGCAAATAAAGCTCTTGCAGCATCTTGAGCTTTTTTAGCTTCTTCTTCACCGTGAACAAGTTTAGTTATTTCATATGCTAATATTTCCTTAGCCTTATTTATTTCCGAACCTTCTAATGCACCTAATCTTCTTACTTCATCCATTGGCAAGAATGTTAATAAAGCTAAACATTTTTCAACATCAGCATCATCAACGTTTCTCCAGTATTGATAGAAGTCAAATGGCGAAGTTTTGTTTGGATCAAGCCATAAAGCACCGCCAACAGTTTTACCCATTTTTTGACCTTGGCTGTTTGTTAATAATGTACATGTCATAGCCATTGCTTGACCTTGAGCTTTTCTTCTTACAAGTTCAACACCAGCAATCATGTTAGACCATTGGTCATCTCCACCTAATTCCATTTTACAATTATATTTTTGATTTAATACATAGAAATCATATCCTTGCATTAACATATAATTAAATTCTAAGAATGATAATCCTCTTTCTAATCTTTGTTTAAAACATTCAGCAGTAAGCATTCTGTTAACTGAGAAGTGAACTCCTACTTCTCTTAAGAAATCAACATAATTAGCCTTTAATAACCAATCTGCATTGTTTACTAAAATAGCTTTATCATCAGAAAAGTCTATAAATCTTTCCATTTGCTTCTTAATGCATTCAACATTATGTTCAATATCTTCCTTAGTAAGCATCTTTCTCATGTCTGTCTTACCACTTGGATCTCCTACCATTGCAGTTCCACCACCAATTAAAGCTATTGGTCTATGTCCTGCTCTTTGCATATGAGCCATAAACATCATTGCAATAAAATGTCCCACGTGTAAGCTATCTGCAGTTGGATCAAATCCTATATAAAAAGTAACCTTCTCATTTTCTAATAATTTTCTAGTTTCTTCTTCATGGGTAAATTGTTTTATGTATCCTCTTTCTAATAGCTCATCTAATACGTTTGCCATTAATAATACCTCCTTAAATTATGCTCTTTAGAAAACAATTGACAGTGGACAATTAAATATTAATTGTCAATTGTCAATTACCATCTATATATATAAATAGTATAGCTTCAAGTCATGCTTTTGGCAATATTCATAGTATTCATGAGCACTTTATTTAAAAATAGTCTATTTTTTATACACATGATTACAACTTATAGTATTCTTTCCATTCTTCTTAGACATATATAACAATTCATCAGCGCACTTTATTAAATTACTTACATCTTGTCCATCAGCAGGAAAAAATGCTATTCCAAAACTGCCTGTAATGTTAATTGAATTATTATTATCAACTATACGAGTTTCTTCTAATTCTCTTCGTATCTTTTCTATATTATTATATACATCCTCTTTATAATTATAATTATTAATACATATTATTATTTCTTCTCCACCATATCTAGCAACAATATCTTTTTTACTAACATTTCTCAAAATAATATCAGCAAAAGTTTTCAGAACTTTATCTCCAAACTGATGACCATAAGTATCATTAACTTTTTTAAAGTCATCAATATCTATCATTATTATTGCAAATTTTTCTGAATTTTTTTTATTAATTTTCTTCTCTAAACTGTTAAAAAAATACTTTCTATTATATATGTCAAGTAGTGGATCATACATTGTCATCTTTTTAAGCTGCTTATACAGAGAAGCATTTTCTATGGATATAGCAACCTGATTTGCTATAGACCTTAAAAATAACATTGAATCATCTGTAAGCGAATTATATACTTCATGTTCAACTAAAATATATCCTAATGGCTTTTCTCTTAATTTAATAGGCATACCAAGAATACAATGTATATCATTTCTAGAACTGCCTTCAAATTTAATAGTTTCTTTTTCATTAATCAAGAAATCTTTATAATGCATTATATTATATCTTTCTATATCAGTCAGATTTATATTTTCTATATTATTATTTGTTGACTTTATTTTCATTTCATTATTTTCAACAATAAATATAGTAGAATATGATACTCCTAATATCCCTATAATCATATCATTAATCATATCCATTAAATTTTCACTTCTAAAATATATATTAATATAATTACTTATCTCTACTATATTATATAAAGAATCAACCTTTTTCTCTAAAATTTTATTTTCCTTACTAACATCTATATATTTCTTTTTTATATTATTATAAAGACTCTTGTACTGTTCCATATATCATCCACTTCCATTTGACAACTATTGTTTATATTGAAATTATACGTTATTTTGCCCTATTTTTCCACCTAAATATTCATATTTTATATAAAAATTATTATTTTTTACCAAATCAAGTTATTTTTACAAAAATAAACAGAGTATTTATATTTATAATCTGGAGATACTAGTCTAATAAAAAACAAAGGAGAATATAATATGAATATCTTTAAAGCAATTCTAAGCTGTTTAGTTTTTTTACTTTTCTCTATTTATTTTTAAGATTTGGCTGGTGTATTTTTAATATTATTTTTTTATTATTGCTTTTTATTTTAAGTATTGTATTCTTTTTTTTTATATTCTACAATATTTTTTTTAAGTGAATCTACATTTATATTCTCTTGTAATATAGTAAATTTATGTTGTTTCTTATACACATCTGCTGCTGCTGTAGAAGATAATTGTTGTTTTTTTTT
>DPOH01000168.1:9948-14374 GCA_003539755.1 Clostridium sp. | reverse complement strand
TTTCCTAGAAGTTTTAGAACTTAATCTGGGACATATTATATATTCTTAACCATATTTTTACAAGTATAGTTTTTAGGTGTTATTCTTTTAAATTAAGAGTATTACTCGCCTATGTACTTCTCTTAAATTTATCTTAAAATAAACCTATAAAAAGATAATATTAAAGCTATACATATGATAAAGATTTATATCATACATATAGCTTTGTTAAGATCATTTATTCATAATTTTAATCAGCACAATTTTATTCCTTGTAGTGGTTTGGTCAAAAATCCCTGATAAAATACCTCTTCATTATAATTTTGCTGGAAATGTTGATAGGTGGGGTTCAAAGTCAGAAATAATTATCTTACCTATTATTTCATGGATTTTATATATTCTTTTAATAGTCAGTGAAAAATTCCCACAGACATGGAATACAGGAGTTAAGGTTACTGAGGAAAATAAAGAACGTGTTTATTCTACTTCATTGCATCTTATGAGTACAATAAAATTTATATGTGTATGTGTATTTACATATCTTACAGTACAGATAGCATTATCATTGGGATTATCTATATGGTTTTTACCTATATTTCTTTTGATACTATTTGGTGATATACTTTATTGGACTTATAAATTATTCAAAGCCAGATAATTATTTAACTTTTCAAATCACCAAGTATATCTAGTATATTTAAAAGAATCATTTTAAAACATTGAGATTTAAGACAAAAGTGGACAATAACCTGTCCACTTTTATACTATCTATTATTTACTTTGACTTAAAACAGAGCCAATAATAAAAAATACTTAGATTTCAACAAGCGTAATTAAAACCTAAGTATTCTTTATTATAGCCTTGTCCTCTTCCAATAATTTTTCATTTTATAATTATAATCTTCTGTTACATCTTCACCAAACCAATCTGGAGGGTTAAATGCTTTAGCTTCTTCTTCTGTATCAAATTCAATTTCACCATAGCAAAATTCATTAGGTGTATCAGCATCAACAACTCCAACAGTAAGACGATAAACTTTATTATTATCACAAACTATAGGAATAGCATAATAATGCTTACTTATCATCATATCCTCAGTGATATTACCTACTTCCTGCAATTCTTTATACTCTTGTTCAGTTATGTCCTTTTGAATTTCATGTCTAGTAAGAGTACCATTTCCCTTTATACAAAGTGCATAAGTTTCTTTTGAAGTCTCCATAGTAATTAAATTCTTCACTATCCTTTTTCTTATTCTCACCTCTGGCTCTATGGAAATATACCCTTGCTTATAATCTGTTATAGTCTTAGATAATTCTGTTGGAACATCATCAATATTAAATAACCATTTTCTTTCTATCTCCATTTTTCAATTCACCTTTCTATGTATTGTATAATATATAATTTCGCTAAAATTTGATGAGTTCCTCTTTTGAGTTTTTCTTTTAAATAATTCTGCTATTTCATAATTGTTGTATTGCTACTTTTGGCAACCATATATAAAAGAACAGGTATTCCAACCTGCTCTCTTTATTGTCTATTTAAAATATACTGCTGTATATCATTTACAATATACTGGCTTCCTGTAGTATGCAGTGCTTCATAGTATCTGCGTATATAATCTATAACATTATATCGGTTAAATAATTCAATTGTTTCTTTTCCAGATAATTTCTTAGCAGACTTATATTCTTCTAAACAGTATGTTATAAAATCAATTCTCTCATTCATCTCTTATGCCTCCTCTGGATAAGTAATTTTTCCAGTACTCTGTTCCTCACATAACATTTTATATAAAGTCAGAACTGAAAGATGCCATAATTTTGTTTTTTCATTTATTGTTCATTTTTGCACACCTTGTAAACTACTATTATATCTTTGTTAAAATCAATATTTTTCCCACAATATTCACATGTAATATCATTAGGAATTTCATTTAACGAATCATAAACATGATTCTGAAACTTATCACAATCATTACAATATATTTCAAAAGACAAACTCAAAATGTTGTTTTTTACAAGCTGATTTAAAATTTCATATACTTTTGCCATATCAATATTGAATTTTCTTCCAATAGCTCTTGGATAAAGGGATGTTCCTTTAAACTTATCAATAAATACAAGTACATCTACAACTTGTTTTTCACTATAAATGTCTTTATAAGCAATTGATAATTGTTTGGACAACATTATTCATCCTCTCCATTCCTATTGGTCCGTTATAATGATATAATAAACTTTCTCTTTCATAAGGTACTTTACACTATCTTTAATAGAGTATTATCTATTTTCACATTAATTTTTTTACTTTAATTTACATATTACTAAACCACATATTATAATCTTCTAGTAATTGCCTATTTTCATCATTCGCTTCTAACTGGCATAGTTCTATTGTACATTTTTGTTTTCCTTTTTGTACATCTACAATAACTCCATATAGGTCATCTATCATACTTATACTCTTAACTTTTAATTTATCTCCAAACTCAATAGGATAATATACTTCAGTTTCTTCTACTGTAGCCTCAAATGGGAATCTTAAGTTTTCATTTAGATATGCTCCCCATGCCTCCATTGCTCCCATATAATCCCCATCTTTTACATCTTTAATTACATTAAAGATTCTTTCATCTTGTTCAGATTCAATACTCCATTCCATAATTAGTAGGTTACCTCCTTTGTTACTAAGTCACCTAAATTTCCACGTACTAGAAGACTTAGATCTATATCTATATCTGTATTAAAACAATAATATCATATTTTACATAGGTTTTAAAATTCTATTTTATCTTATCCATATTCTCTTCCCTCCATAATACTTGCTTGAAATATAACTCTGAGTCTTTTTATCTAGTGTATTTAATCTTTTATAGGATTTACTTATGGATTCCTTTTGCATTTCTTTGTTTTTATAAAAACTACAACCTTTTTCTGTACATTTTTTAACATTAAGTATCTTACATCTTAGATCTTTTGAACAATAAATACATTTATCTATCTGCATATTTCTACCCAAGTCATTTTGAATTACAACTGCCGGTCTTATGCCACTCTGAACACACCCTTTGTTTTCTCCCAAATCAGTCATTATAATATTATCTCTGTGAATCTCCATTTTTAATTACCTCCCCAATCTCTGCTTTAACAGCATTTATTAAATTCTCCTGTCCCTTATGCTTTTTATCTAATGAATCCATGACCTTCTCATCTATAGTTCCTTTGCATACAATATGATGAATAATTACTGTTTCTTTTTGTCCTTGTCTCCAGAGCCTTGCATTTGTCTGTGCATATAATTCTAAACTCCATGTAAGACTAAACCATACTAGAGTAGATCCTCCACTTTGAAGATTGAGTCCATGTCCTGCTGATGCTGGATGTATAACTGCAACTGGAATGTTACCCTTATTCCAATCCTTAATATCTTTTGATGTCTTGATTTCTCTCACTTTAAATCTTGATTTAATTCTTAGGAGATCATGATTATACCAATATGCAATAAGCAGTGGTTTACCATTTGCTCCTTCAATCAACTCTTCAAGTGCTTCAAGCTTATGGTCATGTATATTTATAACTTTATTGCTATCATCGTAAACTGCTCCATTAGCCATCTGAAGAAGTTTTCCTGAAAGTGCTGCTGCATTTACTGCATCAATTTCATTGCCTTCAAGAGATAGCACCATATCTTTTTTCAAATCATCATATAATGTTTTCTCTTTCTCTGTTAATTGAACAGTTATCTCATTCATAACACACTTTGGCATGTGTAGAAAATCAGAGCACTTCATGGATATAGTTATATCTGAAATTAATCTATATATTTTTTCTTCTGCACCAGGTCTTGGTTTATAAGAAAATATCCTCTGATGACTTCTCTTATCTGGTAGAAAAAAATTCTTTCTGTAATCATTTATAAATCTTCCTAGCCTTTCACCCATATCCAGTAACCTGAATTCTGCCCATAAATCCATAAGACCATTTGATGAAGGTGTTCCTGTAAGACCTACCATACGCTTTACTTTAGATCTTACTTTTAAAAGGCTTTTAAATCTTTTTGCTGATGGTGATTTGAATGATGACAGTTCATCAATTACCACCATATCAAAATCAAATGAATACCCGCTCTTTGTAATAAGCCAGTCCACATTTTCTCTGTTAATAAGAAAAATATCAGCTTTTGCACCAAGTGATGCTTTTCTTTCAGTTTCTGTTCCTGTTACAACTGAATAAGTAAGAAATTGAAGATGCTCCCACTTTTTTATTTCTTCAGGCCATGTATCTCTTGCAACCCTTAAAGGTGCAATTACCAAGACTTTTCTTACTTCAAAATATTCATACATCAATTCTAATATTGCAGTGAGAGTAATTACACTTTTACCAAGTCCCATTTCCAAAAGCACTGCAGATACTGGGTGTTTTAGTATAAAATTTGTTGCATAAG
>DPOH01000168.1:0-9884 GCA_003539755.1 Clostridium sp. | reverse complement strand
GTTATTTCTATAACTTTATATATATACTTTTTTTTATTCTTATATAAAAAAGTTATATATATGACTTACATAGACTTACATTATTTCTTCTAAAAAATCGCTTTTTATCCTTAATCCCTTTATATAACTGCCTTTTGAATTTCTAAATCTCTTAAAACCAGCAGATTCCAAAGCAGTATAGAAATCTGCTGTACTACGAGTAAATTCACCTATCTGACTACAAAACATACGATACTCGTTATAAACTTCACCTGATTTTGCAGAATAAGATTCATTCACTTCACAGCGTTCTAAAAGAAAATGTGACAGCCAATCATTATTCTCTTTATAATGGTCAATTGCATCACGTACCTTCTTAGGCAGATTAATTTTATATTCATCCTTAATTACCATTCTTGCACCTTCAATAACCCATGATAAAATAGCTCCTCCTGCTTTTTCATATAGGTAATCTGCATAATTTTTAATGTCTGAACTGCCTTCAATCTTTGCATCAAAGGGAATAACAATCAGCCTTCGCCATGTACCTTTATCAATGGCCCCAACCTTTGGAAGGTGGTTTGTATACAGCACAAGTGTATGAGTGGGAATATAGCTGAAGGGATCTTTATACTTTTTTTCTGCATATATTTCATCTGTTGAACAAAGCTGTTTTACATTTGCTGTATTTAGTCTCATTCCCTCTTCCAGCTCTGCTGCAATAAGCATTCTTTTACCTTTTGCCTCAGCAAGTTCTGGTTTCACATTTCTACGGCATCCAACTGTAAGCATATCCGCTGATATATTACCACTATAAGTTCCAAGTACTCTGGATATAACATTCCAAAAGGTAGACTTGCCATTTCTCCCTTCTCCATAAGCTATAATTAATGCTTCCACATATACTTTACCTATAGCAGACAGCCCAACCATCCTCTGTACATATCCTATAAGTTCTTCATCTTTTAAGAAAAATGTATCAAGTGCAGATTTCCATATGTCTTCTCCATAAAGATTAGGATCAACTGATGTCTGCTTTGTTATAAAATACTTAGGATCATGTTCCATTGGAGAATTAATTCCCTTTCTAAGATCATAAGTAAATGATGGTGTATTTAATAAAAATTCATCATAATCAAGATTTTTCAGTTCTACTTGAAGCATTGGTCTTGCTTCCTTTAATGCTGCTGATATATATTTTGAATCTCTGCGTTTAATGGCATATTTTCTATATTCCAATGCTGACTGGTATTGCTCAAAAACATGAGCTTGCTCTTTATTAAACATCTGGACTGCTTTTTTAGGTCCAACTGATGATAGTACTTCCATACCACCATTGCTTATAAATTCTTTCATAGCTTTTTCTATCTGAATTTCTGCCTCTGCAAGCTGACGCTCTGTTAAATCTTGTGATACTCCCTGAGCTTTTGGCTTTGATTCCTCCCAGTAGCTGTTATTGTATACCATATAATCTGTTGATGGAGAATAACGAAGCATTTCCTTATACTCCCTTGCAAGGACCATAGCTTGACCTACATCTGAAAAATCATCTGGTTTTAATTTATAATCAATATTATATTTTTCAGGAGCAATATACCCTTCCTGAGCAGATATCCTTTTTCCAAATTTAACTGCACTATTCCATATAACTTTCAGCTCTTTATCTTCAAGGGGAGGCTTACACTTTTCAGCCTGTTTCATAAATAAATCATAAGCCTCTTCAGTATTTCCATAACGCTTCATAAGTTTTCCTGCAATATGGCTCATGGTACTATTACGTTTTCCCTCTGGAACCATATCAAGATCATTATCCCAATCTGCAAAAGCAACTTCATCTAAGTAATCTGTTATAAGCTTATCTCCATCATATATTTCAACTTCTGGATTGTCTGTTCCAAAAAGCAGTCTTGCACTATCTATTGCATTTGTATCAAAATAAGGAAATATTCCTGCAATCTTTTGTTTTAAATGAGCATACTCTTTAGGATCTTTTATTACTGAAGATATGAAATAAACATGGAATCTTGGTCGTGGAGATTTATTACCTTTCTGCTTCATATGATTTCTACTGTAAACAACCACAAATGGCACTTCTTCAAATGCAAAAGCCACATCAACAGAAGTAATCCAGTCTTTTGGATTGTCTGAGTGGTCATTATCACAATCAAGGGGAATGTTATCTGCTTCAATAAAATTTGATATACTTCTATAATTATTCTTATACTGTGCTGTAACATGGTCAAATTTAACAGCCTTTATCATAGATTCTTTATCAGTAATTACATTTTTATTAGGATATAAACAGTTTTTAAGACTGGCTTTACAATCTGCTGTATATAAAGTAAATCTAATCATTCTGCCACCTCCTGAAAGTTATCATCAAATTATCTGATTTTCTGTTTAGATTTTTTAGCAACATATATTTCACCTCATATCTTATTAATTTCTTGTTCTATTAATTTCATAATTCTGTCCATAACAAATCCTCCTTATAATCAACTTAAGAATTTTATTCCTTAAATTACAGGCAAAAAAATAAGGAGTTTATTAACCCCTTTGAAAAAAATTTTTATATTTCTAATCTTTTTTATAGAATTCACATTCATATCCATCTGCACGAAGTAATAAACCCTGTGCCCAAGGTGGTGTTATTCCCATAAGTTCACATACTTTTTTTAACTGCACATCTTTGTCTGCTTCAATAATAAATTCATCATGAATATGAGCTACTATTTCATATTCACATAATGTATTCATGGCATAGCATAAAATATCCCTTGCAATTCCCTGAACAATATTTTCAACAAATTTAGGTCCATAGCTTTCTAATCTCTCCCATTTCTTTGTACTTCCAATGCCTTCATAAGTAACAGATTCTCCTCCAAACATATTAACTCCTATACGTGGTTTTACATATGCAAGCTTTCTGCCTGAAGGAAGTGTAATAAATAAAAATCCACTTTTATAGGTAAAGTTTATTCCATGTGTTTCTGTACTTATTCTCTTTTTTATACACTCTTTTACTGCATTATCAACTTCCCACCATAAATTAACTATATTAGGATTAGAATTTCTCCATGCTGTAACTAATGGCTGTAATTCTTCTTCATTTAATCCCATGTTTAATGCTCCCATTGCTTTTAATGCTCCAACAGACCCACCATAACCTAAAGCAAGTTCTGATATTTTCCCCTTCTGACGCAGATGACCATTTTCACCGTTCTTTACAACATTAACCTTAAACATCTGACTTGCTGATGCGCAGTAAATATCTTCTCCATCTTTAAAAACTTTCATCCTCCATTTCTCCTTTGCAAGCCATGCTATAATTCTTGCCTCAATTGCTGAAAAATCAGCTACAATGAATTTCTTATTATTATGAGGAACAAAAGCAGTACGAATTAATTCTGATAAAGTATCTGGTATAGAATCATATAAAAGAGTTAATGCATCATAATTTCCACTACGTACTAATCCTCGTGCTTCTGCTAAATCTGACATATGATTTTGAGGCAGGTTTTGCAACTGAATTAATCTCCCTGAAAATCTTCCACTTCTATTTGCACCATAAAACTGAAACATTCCCCTTGCTCTAAAATCTTTGCATACTGCATGCTCCATTGCTGTATACTTCTTCACAGATGATTTGGCAAGCTGCTGTCTAAGTTCCAGCACCTTTTTTAATTCCTCTGGAGCTATTTTTATTAAATCTTCTATAGCTTTTTTTCCTAAAGTCTCTGTTTTTATACCATTATCTGAAAGCCATTTTTTCATCTGCTGTACAGAATTTGGATTATCAAGATTTGTGATTTCCTTTATTAATGATGTAAGCTTATTTTTACTACTATTATCTATATTAATTGCCTGTCTTACAAACATCATATCAACTTTAATTCCACGATCATTTATTTCCTGATCAAGGTGATATTCACTCCAGATTTCTTTTGAAACAGGAAATTTTAATAGCTTTTTTTGTATAGACATTTCTGTTTCTACATCACGTAAATTATAAGATTTAAATGCATTCCACTTCTGCATATTATGATGTGGTAAATTTCTTATTCGTCCTCCATTGATTTTTGTAGGATTACATGGCACACAGAAATACCTTATTAAACTCTTACCTTCTGTAAGCTTTTGCTTTTCAAGTCCAAGAACAGCCCCAACTCCCTCAAGTGATAGAGGTAGTCCAAGTGTTGCACACCATATCATTGTGCAATACCAAGATGATGGATTTAGATATACTCCATCTGGATATCCAAGATATTTTGATAAACATATACGTTCAAAGGATGCATTAAAGGCATATTTCTTTACACTATTATCTGTTAAAGCATCAATAATTTCCTGTGGTATTTTTTCTCCACATGCAATATCAACTACTTTTACCTCTCCTCCATCTACAGAATAACCAAACAATAATATTTCAAAATCATCACTTTCTGCATAGGGATACACACCTGATTTCTGCAAATTGACAGATGAAAAAGTTTCAATATCTATTGATAACACATTCATTATAAGCACCTTCCTCATTTTTCTATAAATTAATAGGACAACGTACAAACCGCTGCCCTATTAGTTTCAGAACAATCATTATATTACGTAATATCTTATCATTTTTCATATAACATAAAATAGCTTACATAACCTTCATAATCACTATATTACGTAATATCTTATCCCTTTATGATAAGAAATCATCATCTTCAATAGCTGTAAAATCATCAGCTGCATTACTTTTTCCACCTAATGGCTCACCATCTTTACTTTTTTGTATATTTCCAAGTCCACAGGCAATACCTTTATTTCCATTGCTGTTGAAAGCATAAAAATTTAAAGATACTCTTGCATAACATCCACTGTAAACTTCATTTTTATCAAGTATAGGATTTACAGACTTGTCTACAATCTGAGGTGCTGTTATACTATTGGCATTTAAAAAGAAATGGCCTTTATATACTTCATCTTCTCTTTCTATATCTCCATCTCTTAATGGAAGTTTAATTTCCGTTTTATTAGGTTTCTTACCTCCAAATTTACCAATACCTTCTGTTATTGCAGCATCTATAGCTTTATTTATTGCATCAATAGTTTTCTTATCTTCTTTTGGGATAAGCACTGAAACACTATACTTTTCTGCACTTCCATTAATAGATACAGGTTCCCATCCATGAAAGTAGCTTAGTCTAGTATTTACCCCTGTTATTACTTTTGTAACATTTTGATTCATCATAATTTTATCCCTCCACTATATTATTAAATTCGTTTTGTGCATTCAATATATTTACTGCTGAACGCTTGTCTGTTATAGGAACTAGCGTTAATTTACCCTGTGGTTTATATATTAAATCACCTAAAATCTCTTCAAACTTTTTCTTGCCCATAAGCTTCTGCATTTCTGGTAAAGTAATGAGACTTTTATGAAAAATATCCTTATATCCATTTTCTTTAGCAGCTTCAATAACTGCATCTTCATCTTTATATTTACGATTAGATCTTCCTTCAACAACTTTAAATCCACTCCACTGCTTACCATGATTAACAGCACTGTCTGTTGCATAAGCTAATATTTCATTAGACCATTTTTTAAGTGCAGGTAATTTTCCAAGTATCTCTTCTATTTCAACATCTTTAAGGAGTGGTGGCATTTTAAATTCCATCTGTGTAAGTTTTAATTTTTCTTCTGCTCTTGCACGACATTTTATAGCTGCTTTGCAGAATGTACACCATTCTCCTGGAATGTATTCACCTTCACCTTTCATAGCCATTTCTGCTTTTGGTTTTAATTCATTCTCAGCCCAGTCTTTAAGTTTATCAGCACCAATAGTCCAAGTATTTACATTTTCTCTTCTTGGCTGAAAAATACTCATTGATACCTCTTTTATGTCATAAAGATTGTTAAAAGCATCAAATGCACCAATTGCATACAATTTCATCTGAGGATTTTCTACTGCATCTACTAAAACTCCAAGACCATACTTAAAATCTATTATGTGAAGTTTACCATCACTAATGATAATACAGTCTCCAGTTCCAAAACCATCAGGTACATAATTAGAAAAATCAATTTTCTGTTCTATTAGTACTAACGGATCTTTACAGTTCTGCTTTGCAATATTTAATTGTTCCATTACGAATTCTACATAAGCATCACTGTATTCTTCCATATCATCACAGTTATATTGTGAAACTGGGCGCTTGCTTCTCATATTAAGTGCTTTTCTAAGTTTATGCTCACATAGTTCATGGGCAGCTGTACCCTCTGCTGCAGCTGTGCTTTCTTTATCTTCAAAATTCTGCTCAAGTAGTGCTGAAGGCAAACAATTAAGCCATCTATGAGATGAGGATGCAGATAAAATTGCATGATTACTCATTTGTAAGTTCCTCCGCATCTTTTATAACATCTGCATAATCCTTAGGATCAATTTCACTAAGCTTGTTTGCACCATATTTTTTAATAATCTCACGTACTCCAGCAGTCATTCCAGCTTGGCTCTTTTCAGCAAGAATGCCTCTTACATCTTCTAATTTTATTTTCTTACTTTTAACTTCTTTATTAACTGATTTATTTTCACCTTGTTCCATATTCTTATGACTTTTTTCTTCTTCCTTTTTATTAACTGCATTAATAATAGCTTCTAAATCCTCTATTAACAACTTTAAATCGTTAATTATGCTTATTAATAATTTCACTCTGACCATGTGATAATCCCCCTTCTATTTCATGAATTTCTACTGACTCTACACTGTTTCCAGGTGTAAGTACTAAAACTTTTGTGTTTTCACCTAATAGAGCTGTAAGTATTCTTTTAGGAATGTTTCTTACACCACCTCTTAATACAGTCTGCTTTTGTCCATTAACATCAGTAACATTAATACAAACCTTATGCTTCATTTTCATCTCTCCACCTCTTTCTATAATATATACGGTTTCGTTCCATCTTCACCTTGGAACATGTCCCTTACATATATCAGTCAAATTTATTTATAAATTTTTAACCCCTTATGATAATTTTTTTTGAAATCCCCTTTTTATATGTTCATATATTCGTTTCATCCTCTTGCTTACAGCAGTAACACTTACTCCTTCAGCTTTTGCTATTTCAGTATTAGAGTAACCTTCTAAGATGATTTTTTTGTATAGAAGCTGTTGCTCATCAGAAAGTGTAGTAATAATATCATGAAGAATTTCTAATTCTAAAGACTCTTCTTCATGGATAGAATAATACGCACTTTCAAGAACTTTACTTTTATCCTGTGCAGAACCTTCTCCATCTATAGCTGCATCAATTGATATATTCCAATTTCTTGGTGCTTTTTCACCTGGATGTAGTTCTTCCCATTCTTTAATATTCTTTTTTTCCTCATCAGTAGATTTTGCTCTGCTATTTTTTATGTTGTTATATACTTCAGCATCATCATAAGAATATAATTGTTTAATATCTATTTCTGTTACTCCATCCTTTCCTGGAGTAATTTCAATTTTTCCACTTTCTCCATAATAAATATAAGTATTTCTTTTCTCAGTTGGTGTTTTTCTAAATTTCATATTTACATATGCCCCTTTCTTTTTGGGCCATAAGTAAAACTAGAAATAGAGTAATTTTAGGTATGACAAATAAACCCTAAACAAAAAATGGCCTAGAGTAAAAACTATTTCTAGTTTTACTCCGGCCATTTGGTATCTCATTTTTTATTTATGGATCACTTGCTCGGTAGTTATTATTTATTTTTATATCTTAAATTTTGATTATTTCTTATACTTTATTTTTACTATCTTGTGGCATTGAGGACATTTAATCTCCATAACCACACATCCCTTTGCTTCAATAACATCCATAGCTCTTTTATTACAGCATGGACACTTTAATTGTACTCCCATTATTCATCCTCCCTTTTTTCTTAATATTTTTATCTGAATATATTTTTAATGTACATATAAAATAGACCTATGATTAAATGAAATTATTTAATACTATATAAGTATATTTTACATGTAAGCTTATTTGCTTACGCTTTAGTTTTTTTTATAGCATCCACATTTATAGGATGCTATTATTTAATAATTTTTTATTATAAGAAAGCATTGAATTAGTATTCGATTCTGTATTTATTATATTTAAATTACATAAGCGTACCTTTGCTGCTTTTTTGGACACATTAAATATGTATGAAATACGTTTTATTAGCAATTCATTATATACATCAATATTTCCAAAACTCATAAAAGTCAAATAATCCTTAATTTCTTTATCATTACAAACCTTTAACACCATAGACTTAGGCATTAGAAGTGCTGAAGCAAAATAATTTGCTTGCCACTCCATAGTATCATTATCATTCCATTGATCCACTGGTTTAATATTTCTATCAATTATTGATGGTCTACATTTTATATTCAAAATATCCCCAAAATCAAACCATGATACTTGAGATAAATCTCTAGAATATTTTGCTCTATGAAATATCCAATGTCCCGCTTCATGAATTACTGTAAACCTATATCTATGTTCTTGTCCATTTTCTAATAAAGAATTATCAATAATCACAGTTCCAGCCTTAGCTTTTATATATTCAGCTCTTCTTGTGTCTTGATCATATACAATCACTTTATTTGAATCGTTAAAAACTATCATTCCAAGATATATTCCGCTGTTAGTTAAATATTGAAAGTCTTGAACTAACCCTAAATATTCAGTTAAAAACCTATCTTCATCTATAGGTTGTGGTGTATCTAATACCTTTGGATTAAAATCCAGAAGATATTTTTCTGCGATAGAATCTATTTCATCTTTACTTAGTATTGGAACATTATTTCGTTTGGTTCTAAATTTAGGATAGTACATGAATGAAGATTACCCCTTTCTATTTTCAAGTTCTTGTACAATCTCATTCCACTCATCTTCTCCAAGATTTAGATCTCTAGCTTTTCTAAGTGCTACTCTCACATTATATGTGTCCATTATATACTCTGGTAAATCAGGTGCTATTGTATTTCTCTTATTTCCAGCCAAATCATACATATAATTGCATTCTTCATCACTTAAACCAAGTATTTTAGCTATTTCATCTAATTTGTCTTTATCCGGAGAATTACGTCTATCTTTTTCAATATCGCTTAAATATGGTGGTGTTATCTTTAGTAATCTAGCCATTTCTCTCAATGTAATTTTCTTTTCTTCTCTTTTCTTTGCAATAAATTCTCCAAAACTTTGCTCAACATTAATATTCATATCTAATCATCCTCTAAACATCTCTCATATCTCTTTAAATTCTACTATCTAACTATCTATATTCTTCATATTCTATCATTTATTTTTTTTATTTACTATTAATTTTTGTTTAATACGTCTCCTATGTTTTTTATTCTTTTCTTTCTAAAATGTAATGTTTCTTTAAATTCTGATGAATTTATTGCTGTTATAAACTTTTCTTACATAAATGCTTGTTTGCTTGTAAGCTAAGTTGTTAATTACATTATATTCCAAACAATATAAAAAATACAGAAATTTCGTTCGACTAATTCCTGTATTTTTCAACTAAAATCACCTTTAATGTAAATTTGAATAATCTGCTTTAAGATGTATCTTGTATTCACTTAATTTTATATTACATTTACTTAACATCGTATATAACCTTTTAGGCTTCTCTTTTTAATACTAGATTTTATAACATCACATAAAAATCTTGTTCTTCTTTAGTTTTTGCTTCCTTAAATAATTTCATCATATCATCAGTTAATTTTTTGCATTTTAATTAATTCCTTTAATGTTATGGTTCATCGATTTTGATGTAGGAGATTATCAAGAATTGGAATATTTCAATACATCTAATGTTATGGTTCATCGTACCTGGACCTGTTTCCGAACCAGTACCTGTGCCATTTAAATACATCTAATGTT
>DPOH01000320.1 GCA_003539755.1 Clostridium sp. | reverse complement strand
ATTTTTAAAGAGTTATAAAACTTTATTATATTTATTTTTGTAATATTATAAAAGCAATATATAATCAACTTTTTCAAATTTTAAGATTTTAGATACACTGTCTACTTTAAATTTTTGATATTCTTGGCTATTAGAATCAACAAATAACATTTGATTGAGTGGTATATATTTCGCAATGAATAGAAGCAATTCACCAACAAGTTTAGTTAGATATTGATTATATAGTAGTAAATAAGTTATAATTGATTCCATAATAATGTCCTTTCTTTTGGATGTTTTAGTTGGTTTTGGCGATTCAATTATAACAGAAAAAAGGGGGGCATTGTTTTTTTATACAAAAAAACGGTCGGAACCCTTGAAATATAAAGAAAAATTAAAAAGCGTAGTGTAAACAAATTTACACTATCAAATGAACTAAGGGAGTATAAAAATGATTAGAATAATATCAGATTCATCAACACTTTTAAGTATAGAAGAAGGAAAGAAAAAACATATAGATATTGCACCACTTTCTGTAACAATAAATGGTAAGACATATAGAGAAAATGAAGATATTACTACAAAAGAGTTTATAGATATAATTAACGAAGGACATCTTCCTATTTCATCACAACCGTCAGTTGGTGAAGTTCTTAATTTATATGAAAAATATCCAGATGATGAAATAATACATATTTCAATGGCAGATGGGCTTTCTGGAGCATATAATAGTGCATGCATGGCTAAAAATATGTGTGAACATAGTGAAAATATTGAAGTAATGAATGCTAGAACATTATGTATGCCTCATAGATATGCAGTAGAATGTGCTGCTAAAATGGTTGATATGGGAATGAGTAAAGATGAAATTATAATGGAAGTAAATAAACTTATAGATACATCAAAATCATATCTTATACCAAAAGATTTCAATTATTTGGTAAGAGGTGGAAGATTATCGCCATTAGTTGGACGTATAGCAGGTCTTATAAATCTCGTACCAGTTGTTACTTTATCTGAAGATAGTAAGAGATTAGATAAGTTCACAACAGCAAGAACAATGAAAAAAGCATTGAGTAAAATATGTGATGATTTAATTGAAGCTGGTGTTGATGATAGTCATAATATATTTATTACTCATGCATATCTAGATGAAGACACTCTAGAATTAATAAAGAAAATAATTAGTGAAAGAATACCAAATGCTTATATAGAAATAAACATACTAGGACCAGTATTTACAACACAAGGTGGTCCAGAATGTGTTACAATACAGACAATTAAAAAATGGGAAAAGTAGTATGTATTGTTAAAAATATAAACTTAATAATTAAGAATATAATAAAAGATAAAATCATTGAAATATATTAATGATTTTATCTTTTATTATTATGCCATAGTTTTATTGTTTACTAAAACAGTTTCGCTCTCTTTATATGAAATTAATAATGCAATAAAGCATGGTATTAATGCTAGCAAAGAAGCCTGTATATCAAAAGTTTTGCATGCAAAGAATGAAGCTATAACTCCAACGTGATACCAAAGTAAAGAATTAGCAAAGTATTTTACTTTATCTAAATGAACTTTATCTCTGCTACATATATATTCACCAATTCCAAGGGCGGTTTGACGAAAATTATTTGTAGAGAAAATAGTTGAACTATTATATCCATGAGTTCCATGAAAGATACTCCATTGAGTAGACATCATAAAGAAAAGAGGAAGAAGTCCTAAAAATGGATCTATATCTTTTGGTATAAGACTAAGTACTATACATCCAATTATGTTAATAATGATACCATATCTTTGAAGATGTACATTTGTTTTATGAGAAAGAAAAACATATACTTCTATGCCCATGAAATAAAGAATACAGCATAATAAATGTAGAAGAAAGTCTTTAAAATTGTTTCCTAAAACAAATAAAACAATATAAATTAAATTTGACGTTTGTGCAGAGCCAAAATTACCACTTCTACTTAAAATAGCATATGCTCCTAAAAAACCACCGACCATACACATTATACTGTGCAAATAAAAACTTGATTTATTCTGACTGTCCATTGATAATCTCCAATCCTTTTATCACATTAATTAATAAAATAATATAAAATAAATACTAAATTTACATTAAAGTAATTATAGCACTTCTTTACATATAAAAAAAATTCATATTTTGCATTACAACCATAGATAAAATTTATACTTAAGTATAAAATAAGATTATATTAACTATGATTATACGGAGGAAATATGCAAGTTAGTTTTGATTCATATAAGGTATTTTATATAACTGCAAAAAGTAAGAGTATTACACAAGCAGCAAAAGAGCTTTATGTAACACAGCCCACAGTTACTCACTGCATACAAAAACTTGAGGAGGAACTTGGATGTACCCTTTTTATAAGAGGAAAGAAAGGTGTAAAGTTAACTCCAGAAGGAAAAATATTATATAAACGTATATCTATTGCATGTGAAGAAATATGGAAGGCAGAAAATGATATGAAAGCATTAAAGGAATGTAAGAAGGGAGAAATTCTTCTTGGTGCAAGCGAAACAACAATACATTATTTTTTACTTCCTCATTTAAAGAAATATAAAAAAAAGTATCCTAATATTCGAGTGAAAATACATAATTCAACTACGCAGAAAATGCTTGATTCAATACGTAATGATGAATTGGATTGTGGAATTTTAGTTTTTCCAGAAGAATATAATGGTGATGGTGTAGAAATAATGACATTAGCTACATTTCAGGATATTGCAATAGTAGGAAATGAATATAAAGAATTAGCAGAGTCTGATATATCATTAAAGGATTTAGTATCTTATCCTTTAATAAGTTTACAAAATACTACTATGACTAACTGGATTTTTAGAGAAATTTTTAAACAATATAACCTTGATTTAAATCCAGATATAGAACTGGAAACAACTGATTTAATTGTGCCCACAGTATCTAATGATTTAGGAATAGGGTTTGTACCTGAGTATTTTGCAGATGAAGCATTAAAAAGAAAAGAAGTATTTAAATTAAATTTAATTGAAAAAATCCCAAGGCGAAAAATATGTCTTGTGTACAAAGTAGATAAACCACAATCTAAGGCAGTAGAAGCCTTTATAGAGTGTATAAAAGAATCGGTGTAGTATTTTACTTTAGTAATATTATAGAAAATAAAAAAGCATATATACATAAAAAATTAACAAAAAAGCTGATAATTTATTTTAAGTAATGAATTATCAGCTTTGTATGTTTATATGGGTATTAATTATATTTAAATGAAAGACAAAAGAAAATAAAAGGTTGTGATTAATGAAACTTTTTTACAATTATTGGTGTATTTTTGTATTGTAGATATTAATATATTTATACATATAGAGAAAATATGGAGGAATGGGTGTGGAGGAGGAAAGAAAACTAATTGAGCGATGCAAGCAATATGATAAATATGCATTTATGGAATTGTATAAAACGTATGAAAAATATCTGTATTCTTTATGTTTTAGTTATGTGCAGAATTCACAGGATTCACTTGACCTGGTGCAAGAGATTTATATAAAAATCTTTAAGAATATAAATAAAGTTGATACTAATAAATCATTTCGCTTATGGATAAGGAAGATAGCAGTTAATACATGTCTTAATTTCAAAAGAACTATAAAAAATAACACAATATCTATGAATGCATATGTAAATGATGATGAAGAGATAGCTTTAGGTGATACTATTTCAAGTGAAGAAGATGTCCTCCAGGATGTTATATGTTCAGAAGATAAAATGCTTATTAAGAAATATATTAATGAAATACCTGAAGAATATAGAATTGTAATTATATTAAGATATTATGAGGACTTATCTTATAATAAAATATCAGAAATTATCAATATACCTCTTGGAACTGTGAAGACGAAAATCTATAGAGCAAAAGCATTACTAAGAAAAAAGTTAAAGAATATTATGGAGGTGAACTAAAAATGTGTAATCTTGATAAAGAACTTTTATATTCTTATGCTGATGAGACTATAGAAGAGTTAGAAAAGATATTTGTTGAAGAACATTTAAAATATTGTACCCAATGTCAGGATGAATTAAGAGAAATACGTGATTTTGATAGAAAGTTAGAGGAGTTAAATTATGATGATATTACTGTTCCAGATAGATTATCTATAATATCAGAACTAGTTGTTGAAAACTTTACATCTGAAATAGAAAAAGAACAAGTAAGTGTAAAATATAATAATTATAAAGAAGGCCTAAAGGTTATTCGTGAAATAGCAAAAGAGGGGTATAGACAGATATATGAAAATCCATATGGTAAAAAAGTTGAAGAAAGATTAAGTAAATATAGTAATGTGATAAAAAAACAAGCAAAGAAAATTTGCAGAAAAAAATTATCTAAAACCAGGATTGTTAATACTAAGTTTATGAAAAAATTAAAGGTGGTGTAATAAATGATTAGTCTAATATTACACATTATTACCATAGTTATCTGTATTGTGTTAATTTCATTAATAGGATTGCTTGTTATACCATTTGACTATAATTTTCATGGTTATATTAATGAAAAAATATATGGGATAGCAGATGTACGATGGCTTTTAGGATTAACTAAATTTATTATTTATAAAGAAAAAGAAAAGTCTCGTATTAAAATCAGATTTAATATTTGTGGATTAAAAGTTCCAATTGCTAAAAGCAAAAAAAATCACATTAAAGATAAAAAGAAAAAAGTTAAGAAAAATTCCAATAGGAAAATAAGAATTACAAAGAAATTAATAAATATTTGCTATGAATATTTAAAGGATATAATTAATATAGTTAAACCTAAGTATATTAATATTTCAGGTACATATGGATTTGATAATCCATTTATAACTGGAATTGTATGTGGAGTAATAAGTATGATAAATTCACTTATACCAAATAGTGTTGTTAATGTTAAGCCAGAATTTGAAGATGAAATATATGATATGGAAATTAAGGGTAATGGCAGAATAGTAGGATTTATAGTTTTAATTAGAACATTAAGATTTATTATAAATAAAGAAATAAGAAAAAATATTTTTTCAAAAAAACAAAAAGATGTGAAACCTTTAAAAGCTTGAATGTGTATTAAATAGTATAAAGTGTATTGATCAATATATTTAAAATAGATAAGAATGTTTTTTGGAGGATTTTATTATGGAAAATAACTTTAATCAAAACATAGAATCAATTTTTAACAGCTTGGAGAAATTTATAAAAACTAAAACTGTAGTTGGTGAGCCAATAGTAGTTGGTGAGGTAACATTAATACCAATTATAAGTGTCATGTTTGGATGCGGATCAGGTAGTGGTAACGGTACTGATAATAAAGGAATGAATGGAACAGGAAATGGTGGTGGAGGTGGAGCAAAGATTTCACCTAATGGTATTGTAGTTATTAAAAATGGTGAAGTAAGTATGCTTCCAGTAAAGAGTCAGAATGGTCTTGAAGCATTAGTATCAATGGTTCCTGAAATAGTAACTAAACTTGATTTAAAGAAAGATAAAAATGATATAAAGGAAGATGAAGAGAACAATTAAAATTATATTTTAATATCTTAATAAAAGTCCTAGTTTTTATATATAAAATTGGGGCTTTCTGATAATAAACCTAATAATTTTGAGCTTGTACTGAAAATTATTAGGTTTATTATAGTTAAAATATTTAATAACTAAAAATTAGTTTGGTAAAAAAGCACTAAATGATTTTATTAGTACTGTTACATCATCTGGAACAATCATATTATTATCTGAAATGCATTTTTCAACACTGCTTATAAAAGGATTAATTAAAGATTTAAAATTTTTATGATTTTCTTCAATCTTTTCAGTATATTCCTTTAATAAATCAATTAGTGGTTGATGTTTTGCAGGGTCTAATTTTGTGATTGTAAATTTTATGTCTGATACTAATGTTAATAATTCTTGAGATTTAGCATTCATTATTACATACCTCCTTAAAGAAAAGTCTTATCATCAAATATATATTCTGAAAATTAAAGTTAAAATGCTATATTTATTTATAGTTTATTTATATATCTTTCAATTGAAAATATCAAATATATATATTGAAATAATGGGGATTATTGTATAGAAGGCTTAACATGCAGTGGAGAAAAAATAAATATGAGTATATTAAAAATACTAAATTAATATTATATAATGCTAAATTGGTATTATATTATCAGTATAAATATATGAAAGTAAAAATATAGTGAAAATAAGTATGATAAAATGATAGTAATATAGATTTATAGATTTTTAGAGACAAAGGAAGAAGAAAAATGAAGATTGCAGTTACTACTACAAGGGAAAAAGATGAAGATTTAAAGCTTAAAGCTGAAAAAATATCTAAAGATTTAAATATACCATACATAAAAAGAAATAATTTAAGTATTAATAAAACTATAGCACAAGACAATTTAGATTATCTGTTAGTAGTTGAAAAAGATAAGCTTGTAATAAAAGGAGAAGATACAGAAGTATTCTGGCACCCTAATATGACTGAACTTAAGATAAAATCAATAAAGCAAGGTAATAAAGAAAGTATGATAGAAGCAGCAGAATTAAAGGAAGGGGATAGTATATTAGATTGTACATTAGGGTTTGCAGGAGATTCTATAATATTTGCAAGTGTTGTAGGAGAAGAGGGTACGGTTGTAGGAACAGAAATAAATAAATATATTGCTTATTTATCTAAAGATGGTTTAAAAAATTATAATGAAGTGAATGATGAAACTAAAAAGTATATGAATAGTATAAAAGTAATAAATACCTCTTATAAAAATTATCTTTCAAAACAGCCTGATAATAGTTTTGATGTAGTGTATTTTGATCCTATGTTTAAGGAACCTAATAAAAAATCATCATCAATTAATGCTTTTAGAAGTTTTACAGAGCACGAAGGATTATCTAAAGAAGATATAAAAGAAGCATTAAGAGTATGTAGAAGAAGAATTGTAATTAAAGAGCGATATGAGCTTAATAATTTAAAAGAACTAGGAGTACAAAGATATTATGGAGGAACAAGAAGAGGTTCTATAGTTTATGGAGTTATAGAAAAGAATATTATTTAAGTTATACGCTGTCCTAAAATAGTAGTTAATAAAGTAAATAAACTAGGGAATAATCAATCAAAGGTGATTATTTTCTAGTTTATTTATTATAATAGAAACACTTATAGTTATATTGCTAATAATTATAAATATAATCATACAGCTGAAAGGCTATCTTTAATTTATAAGAATAGGAATTTAAATCTATATTCAGGAGTTTTTCAATTTTATGAAATCTATAAAAGAACGTACTCCTATTAATGTTTAAAAAATGTGCTGTGTTTTCTGAGTTTTTATCATTTTCAAAATATGCTTTTAAAGTTTTAAAAAGTTCGGAATTATTATTATGGTCATAATCTATAAGCTTTAATATAAATGGGTGTATTAATGTTTTTAAACTTATTTTTTCTGACGTATTTTTGTGATCTAAAATAGAAAATAAGTAGAAGTCTATACAGTCTTCACAATAAAATATAAAATCATCATAATTTGTTTTTGGAGATAGCTTAACTGCATTTTGTGATTGATTTAGATAATCGTGAATGCTATTTAGGTCATTGAATACAAAACTCATCCCACATTTTAAATTATTAAGTTTTAAAAAATCTGAGAACTGTTCTTTTGTATTATTTGAAATAACATTAAAGTTAGAAGAACTTACTAGAAAAATAATATTATTT
The DNA here is from genome assembly GCA_003539755.1 of Clostridium sp. Lineage (GTDB taxonomy): Bacteria > Bacillota > Clostridia > Clostridiales > Clostridiaceae > Clostridium. Next base: position 9,008 of record DPOH01000320.1, on the reverse strand, counting down.
TCATAATAAGCTGAGAGACAGTTTTTTAGTATGTTTTTTCCAGATTGTATAAGTTCTTTTAATGCAAAATTATATCTGTAATCTTTAAATTCATATACAAATGGAATAGATATTACTAAAAAGTTTTCTTTTAGCTTGAATGGGCTATCTTTAAGTCTGATATTTATATATTCTATATCATCAAAGTTATTAGAAAGCAGAACAATAAGATAATATTCATCGCATAAGCCAGAATTTGAAATGAAAATATGTTCTTTTTCTGAACATGCTGCAGCATCTTTTGATAGGATGCTAACAAGTTCTAAATCAGCTACGATTAGCTTTTTATTTATTTCTTGTACGTGTATATATGATGTAGTTATTCCATTGACTTTAACTGAAGAAAAAATAATATTACCATTATCATAGTGAAAAAAAGGTCGTGATGAACTGTAAATATTATCTATGCATTTATCTTTCTTCATAAGATTTACTATATCAAACTTTAAATAATATCGGTTATTATATTCATCTATATGCATATTATGAGTTTCAGCCATATTTGATCTACATAATACTGCGTAGCTTGTATCTACAAGGAATATAGGATTTTTTATATATTTTTCTGCTAAATTTAATATATCTTTCATAGTATTTGCACTATATAAGCTATCATAAATATGATTTTGCTTAATAGATAATGAAAAAAATTGAGAAATAAAATTAGAAATTAGGTTGAACATATATTCAAAAGTATTTTCAGTTATGATTTGACATAAATCTTCATTAGTTAGTTCATTTTTTGAAATTAGAATTATAGAGCAGTTACAATCAGAGAATTTAGTAGATGAAATAAATTCTAAAACCATTCTTGGGTTATTAGATATATATAATATATTATCTTGTAAAATACTATTTTTATTGAGAATTTCTGTATTTATAAATGTTGATTCCAGATTAAAATCTCCTGTATATGTAATATTTAAGCTTTTTAAGAATTCTAATAATCTGATTATAGAAATCATAATAATATCTCCTTGTTAAATAATTAGAAATAAGTCTAAAAATTCAGTGTTATAATTAGTGAATTTAAGACTAAATTTCAATGCTTCACGATTATTTTGATGGTAATATTATATCAAGAAACAAAAAATATGTAAAAAAAGTGTGAAGAGGAGAAAAAAATGAGTTATACAGTATTAGGTATTACAGCTGGAAGAAAAAATTCAAATTCTGAAATATTATTAAAGGAAGCTTTACTTGCATGTAGAGATCAAGGTGCAGATGTAAAGATGATTAATCTTAGAGATTATCATATTGAAGAATGTAGTGGATGTACAGCATGCACTCATGGAATGACTCAAGGTAAAAATGTAGGATGTACATTGAGTGGTAAAGATGATAAACAAGCTATAATGGATGTTATGTTAAATGTAGATGCAATTATTATATCAGCACCAACATATGATTTAATGCCAACAGCAACATTTACAAAATTTATGCATAGAAATTTAGCATATGAATCATCATTCTTAGAAGCTATAGGAGCAGTTGAGCATAAAGATAGAGTTGCAGGTCTTATAGCTGTAGGTGGATCTACTCGTTCATGGCAGTCTATGGCTCTTGAAAGTATGCAGGCTACTTGCTTTACAAACGATTTCAAAGTAGTGGATATGTATCTAGCTACAAGAGTTCCAGCACCAAAACAATGTTTATTACATGATGATATGATTGAAAGAGCGCATAAAATGGGTGAAAATATAATGAAATCTTTAAAAACACCTGTAGAAAAAAGAGAGTGGCTTGGAGATCCAGATATGGGATGGTGTCCAAACTGTCATTCAAATGCTTTAATCTTAGGAGAACCTCAATGGGATGGATTATATTTCCCGGTTGAATGCCAAGTATGTGGAGCAGGTGGAAACTTAGAAAAAACAGAAGATGGAAAATGGAAATTTGTAATTCAAGAAAATGGATTATGTCGTGACCGTACTGATATTAAAGGAAGAGCACATCATGGTGATGAAATAGCTCATACTCAAGGTGGATTCTATACAGAAGAAAATCTTGCAATTGTTAAAGAAAAATTTGAAAAATATAAGAATTTAACTTTCCCAACAATAGAAATAGAAAAATAATAGTACTTGCTAGTAAAGTATTATAAATATATTATTGAAAAAGGATAATAAATCATAATATCTGATTTATTATCCTTTTAATTTTTAATAATTAAAACATGATTAGTTTATTTCAATAGTTTTCAAGAATAGATTTATAGCAGGGTTTGCATTCGAATTATTCCAAATTAAAACATGGTTAATTAATTCGGTATCATCATCTAAAGGGATGAATTTTAAACTATCTGTTAAATCGCTAAATTGAAATTTTGGGAAGAATGTTACGCCTATACCTAGCTTAACTAGAAGTGATAAACTTTCTAATGAATTACAATGTTTTACTATATTTGGAGAGAAGCCACATTTAATACATTTGCTTATCATAGTATCATATCCAGCAGGAGCTTCATCTCTTCTTAAAAATACAAATTTCTCGTCCTTTAAATCAGATCTATGAAGTTTTTCAGAATTCGCTAAAGGATGATTGGTGTTCATAATAGCATAAACTGGTTCAGAGTATATTGGGATAGATTGAAAGTCTTTTGATTCTTTAAGATTAAAATCAATACCAAATATTAAATCAAGATCATTATTATTGAGTTTATCATAAAGTGTTCCTAAATTATCGTCAATAATACTTATATCAACATCTGAATGTATGTTAATAAAGTTTTGAGTTAATTTATATAAGATATATGAATTATGTCCCCTGGTAAATCCTATTTTAAGGGAACCATTATAGCCTAAGCTCCTTTTTACTGTTTCATCCACTGCATTATTTAAATCATTTATTATTTCTTTTGCTCTTTTGAAAAAAGTACTGCCTGCGGGAGTAAGAGAAACACTTCTATTATTTCTTATAAAAAGTTTTACATTTAATGAGTCTTCTAAGGATTTTATCTGCTGGCTTATCGCTGTTTGTGAAATAAAAAACTTTTGGGCTGCTTTTGTGAAGTTTAACAATTCAGCAGCAGCTATAAAATACTCTAATTGTTTGGTATCCATTACATCAGCTCCTTTTAATGAAAAAAATGAAAGGTATTTAAGTATAGTCATAAGTTTTTCTTATGATACTATTCAAAATTAATGTTTTTAATTGGGCAAAAAACATATTACAATAATACTAGATTGATAAAAAAATATCAAATAAATATAAGCGGATGAGGCGACAGGGATATGATGAAAAAATATAAAAATGTATTTAAACCAATTACTATCAAAGGTGTAGAATTTAAAAATAGAATTGAAGTTGCTCCAATGGTACCATGTATGGCAACTCCAGAAGGATGGGTTACTAAAGAACTTATAGATTTTTATAAACCATTTGCAAAAGGTGGAGCTGGAATAGTTACAATAGGAGACTCTGCTGTTAACTGGACACATGCAATGGACCATGAAGGACAAATTAACTTAGGTGATGATAATGTAAAATTAGGACTTGACCATATTGCAGATGAAATTCATAAATATGGAGCAGTTTTATCTATAGAATTAAATCATGGTGGAAGATTTTCGAATTCAATGAATTTAGCTTCTAAAGGATTAAAACCAGTAAGTTCAACTCCAAAGCCAGCTGAAATTGATGAGTATTTCTCAAAGCTTCAAGGAAAAGCACCAGCAGAAGTTGAGGAAATGAGTATAGAATTAATAAATAAAACTATTCAAGATTATGCTGATGCAGTTGGAAGATGTAAAGACAGTGGATTTAAAATGGTTATGATTCATGGAGCACATGGAATGCTTCCAGCTCAATTTTTATCTTCATATGTAAATAAAAGAACAGACCGATATGGTGGAAGTCTTGAAAATAGAGCACGTTTTTGTATAGAAATGCTTGATGCCATAAGAAGAAAAGTAGGAGAAAATTTTATTATTGAATACAGAATAAGTGCAGATGAATTAGTTGAAGGCGGAATGAAAGAAGATGAAGTAATTGAATTTGTAAAGATGATAAAGGATAAGATAGATATTCTTCACGTATCAGTTGGAATGCTTCCAAATCCATTTACTATTCAATATATGATTCAACCAATTTATGTACCATATATGCCTAATATACATTTTGCAGAAGAAATTAAAAAAGCAGTTGGAGATGATTTATATGTAACAGCTGTAGGTTCTGTAATGACACTTGATAATGCAGAAGAAATTCTTTCAAGAGGAATTGTAGATTTTGTAGCAATGGCAAGACCATTCGTGGCTGATCCAGAATTTATGAGAAAATCAGTTCAAGGAAAAAATGAAGACATAAGACCATGCATAAGATGTAATACATGCTGTGGACGTTCAGCATTCTTTAAGAAAACTAGATGCTCTGTAAATCCTATAAATGGACGTGAAAGTGATTATCCAAAAGGAAGAGTTGATAAAGCAGATGAAAAGAAGAAAGTAGTTATAGTAGGTGGAGGTCCAGCAGGTATGCAGGCAGCACTTACTGCAGTAGAAAGAGGACATGAAGTAAAATTATTTGAAAAGAGCGATAGATTAGGTGGAACTCTTCATGTTGCAACAGAACTTGATTTCAAACAGGATTTAAGAAATTATATGAATTATATGATAAGACAAACTGAAAAGAGTGCAGCAGAAGTAGTATTAAATACTGAAGTTACTTCAGAATTGATTATGGCTGAAAATCCTGATGAATTAATAATTGCTGTAGGGGCTACTCCATTTGTGCCTAATGTACCTGGAATAGATAAAAAACATGTACATTTATCTGGCGATGTTGATAGTGGAAATGTTGAAGTAGGCAATAAAGTTGTAGTTATAGGTGGAGGTCTTACAGGAGCTGAAACTGCATATGCATTAGCAAAACAAGGCAAAGATGTTACTATAATAGAAATGCAAGGGCCAGAAGCATTATTAAATGGTGCTGCTTTAATTACTAAATTCTCACTTCAATCAAAATTAGCTGAAACTGGTGTGAAGATAGTGACTAATACTAAACTTGAAGAAATTACAGATGAAGGTATAAGAACAATAAATACTAAACTTCAATGGAAGAATTTCGACGCAGATACAGTTGTATTAGCATTAGGAATGAGACCATGTAAAGATAAAGTAAATGAATTAAGAGAATTATTACCACAAATGCAGGTTCATATAATTGGGGACTGCAATAAAATAGGAAATGTTTATACTGCTTCTCATGCTGGATTTGATGTGGCTTCTGAATTATAGAAATAAGTTGATAGATATATTTTTATAAATAGAATTGCAAATTTACAAGTATAAGTATTTTTAAAACAGGTACTTATACTTGTTTTAGAGTTATTCTATTGTATTTATTATTAAAAATTTGGAGCGTTAATTTTATGAAGGAAAAATTTAAAAATATATTACCATTAGCTATTGCAGTAGGATTATTGCCACCATTATGGTNNTAATAAGCTCTTATTTTGGAATTGAAGTTGGATGGGTGGCTCTTGCTTGTGGTGGGATATATGTAGCTGCAGGAGATGATATAAAAAAAGCACCTAGTATATCTCTTGGTTTTATAATGGGAACTATATGGGGATATATTGCAAATAAATGTATTCAAATTGAAGGAATAGATAAGAATATTTTGGTGTTTTTGGTGTTAGGCATAATGGGATTTATGGCTGTAATAATTTCAGAATGTGTATGCAATAGTTTTATTTATCTTCCAGCATGGCTTGGAGGTTGGGCAATTGCACTTGGAATCTTTGGACAGACAATAGAAGCAGATATGTTGAATAATTTTTTTAAAATAATAATTACTATGCTTTCAGGTGTTTGGTACATAGGTGCTTTTAATAATTATTTTCAAAGGTTGTTAAAGAATAGGAGAAAAAGTAATGAATAAAGTTGAATTAAATGAAGAAGAAAAAAAATTACCTTATGTTAAATATTTTTATGAGGATTTAGCAGAAATTCCTGAAGAAAAGATAAGAATAGGAAATGGAAATATGGCAGATCCAAAGGATGCTTTAAATATAGAACATAGAAATAAATTTCTTAAAGGTGATGATACAGGTATTAAAGCTGGATTTACAGTAATGGAAGATGGAATTGGATATGTAGCTAATTCTACTTTTATGAAAGATGTAACAGTGGAAATGATGCAATGGTGGTTTGCATGGCATTGTATAAATAGTGATTTAAGATATAAAATTTGGGATAATGAAGACCATTATTATGCTAGAGCAGATAGACCAGATTATATTTTAGATAAAAATGTACCAATTGATGAAAAAACATGGGGGGTACATCATCATATAAAAGAAGATATAGGACTTGGCCCAGAAGATTTAGTATTAGCTTTTAAATGCCCTAAAGATTTTGGATATGATATGAATATCTTAGGTAGTGAAAAGTGTCAGGGAATGGTATGTGCAATAGGTATAGGAAATGTACCAGCATTTATGACTCATAAGTTCTATAATGTTGAAGGCGGAATGATGTTTGAATCAAGATTTTGGATAGGATATAAATTTGAAGATGGAAAATTTATAAAGATTGTTCCAGATGGAAAATCAGTGCCGGAAATAGTGCCAAGATCATTGTTTAAGCATAATATAAAGGAATTTACAAACCTTGCTAAAATACTTCCAAGAGTATATGAAGAAGAAAAAAATAATTGGTAAAATATTTATAAAATTATCTTGTTTACTTATTTTTCTTCAGGTGGTATAATTCTAATCCCTACCATATTAATTAATAGTATGATAGTAAAATTATAAAAGGATTGGTGATTAAGAGATGATAGATGCAAAATTATTAATAGAAAAGGCTTTTGAAGCACAAAAATTTAGTTATACTCCTTATTCGAATTTTAAGGTTGGTGCAGCACTTCTTTGTGCAGATGGAACTATATATGAAGGCTGTAATATTGAAAATGCAGCATTTACTCCAACAAACTGTGCTGAAAGAACAGCTTTCTTTAAAGCAGTATCTGAAGGTAAGAAAGATTTTGTGGCAATAGCTATTGTGGGAAATAAGGATGGAGTCAAAAAAGGTGAAGGAGAGTATTGTGCACCTTGTGGAGTATGTAGACAAGTAATGGCAGAATTTTGTGATCATAAAACATTTAAAATATTTTTAGGAAAGAGTGAAGATGATTATTTAGAATATACTCTAGAAGAGCTTCTTCCATTAGGTTTTACAGGAAAAGATTTAGAATAAAAAATAATAAATAGATTATTATAAATATAATGAAAATTACTTGTAAAAAATAAAAAATAGTTTTATACTAAGTATACATAATATTAAAATGGCGTTAAGATAAAAGCTACGATTTATTAATATCTTCAGAGAGTCGATGGGTGGTGTGAATCGATGATTATTATAAGTCTTTCCACTTTTAGAGCTGCTGGCGATGAGTCAGAAGGTTTATGCCCTTTATAGCATATTAAGAGGTCAGTATTGTATTAATGACGTTTCATAAATTGATATATACTTAAGTAGAATCAGTTGTTCAGATTTTATTTGTGGTATATATATTATATGAAATGCATTCAAAGATTATATATTATTGTGTTATATAGGTAGTAACTTAGTAATATTACTGACAATTTAGGTGGCAACGCGGATTTATTCGTCCTATTAAGTCTTTTATAAGGCTTTAATAGAGACGAATTTTTTTTATATTTATATTATAAATAGATAATAATTTAAACTTTTTGGTGGTAATTATGTTATATTTAAAATTTGTTAGAGACATTCCAGACTTAGTAAAAGAAAATATTAAAAAGAAATTCCAAGATCACAAACTTGTTCTTGTTGATGAAGTAATTGAACTTGATAAAAAAGCAAGAAAAGCTCAAACTGACGCTGATGCATTAAGATCAAACAGAAAAACTATTTCTAAACAAATTGGTGCATTAATGGCTCAAGGAAAAAGAGATGAAGCTGAAGCTTTAAAAGAACAAGTTAATAAGGATGCTGAAACTTTAGCAGCTTTAGAAGCAGAAGAAAGCAAACTTCAAGAAGAAGTTAAAGAAAGAATGATGAAGATTCCAAACATTATCGATCCATCAGTTCCAATAGGTAAAGATGATAGTGAAAATGTTGAAATTGAAAAATTCGGTGAACCAGTTGTTCCTGATTTCGAAATTCCATATCACACAGATATTATGGAAAGATTAAACGGAATTGATCTTGATAGTGCTAGAAAAGTAGCAGGAAGTGGATTCTACTACTTAATGGGAGATATTGCAAGACTTCAATCTGCAGTAATTTCATATGCTAGAGACTTTATGATAGATAGAGGATTTACATATGTTATCCCTCCATTTATGATAAGAAGCAGCGTTGTTACAGGCGTTATGAGCTTTGAAGAAATGGGAGAAATGATGTATAAAATCGAAGGAGAAGATTTATACTTAATTGGAACAAGTGAACACTCAATGATTGGTAAGTTCATCGATACTATAGTTGATGAAAAAACTTTACCACAAACATTAACAAGCTACTCACCATGTTTCAGAAAAGAAAAAGGTTCTCACGGAATCGAAGAAAGAGGAGTTTACAGAATTCACCAATTCGAAAAACAAGAAATGATTGTTGTATGTAAACCAGAAGAAAGTAAAGAATGGTTCGATAAATTATGGAAGAATACAGTTGATTTATTTAGATCATTAGATATTCCAGTAAGAACTCTTGAATGTTGTTCAGGTGACTTAGCAGACCTTAAGGTTAAATCTCTTGACGTTGAAGCTTGGTCTCCAAGACAAAAGAAATACTTCGAAGTAGGAAGCTGTTCAAATCTTTCAGATGCTCAAGCTAGAAGATTAAAGATTAGAGTAAATGGAGAAGATGGAAAGAAATACTTCCCTCATACATTAAACAACACAGTTGTAGCTCCACCAAGAATGCTTATAGCTTTCCTTGAAAACAACTTAAATGAAGATGGAAGCATCAATATTCCAGAAGCATTAAGACCATACATGG
>DPOH01000121.1 GCA_003539755.1 Clostridium sp. | reverse complement strand
TAGTTGATACAGTGGATTCTGATAAGGAAATAATTGAACTTTTAAATAAGCTTTCATATGTAATGTGTAGTAAGATAGATGGTATACATTTTGAAATAAACTCCATGAAATCTGCTATATCAAATTTAAACAGTAAGATAGAAACTAATTCAATCTGATAAAGATTTATTCACAATTCAAGAAAGATTGAAAAATCTTATCCAAAATAATAATATATAGCACCTTATTTTAAATTAACCTAATAAAAAAGAAGTCATTTGTAATATCACAAATAACTTCTTTTTCTAATAATTTATTTAGACTTGTTTACTTTTTAATACATTTTAATACATACAATATATTCTTACCACTATAAGTATTATCAACACACACTCTGTTAAGTTTATATACATTATCTCCTCTATCAGCATATCCTCTATCTATAGTGAATCCAGTTTTATATCCTGCTTCTGCAACAGCTTTTAATGTATCATCATTATATAATCCTTCTGGATATGCAATAGCTGTAACTTCTTTTCCTATAAGATCACTTAGTGCTTTTTTTGATGATACAAGTTCTTTTAGTTGTTCATTATATGAAAGTTCATTTAATCTTTTATGTGAATAAGTATGAGATTCAATATCTATTAATCCAGAGCTGCTCATTTCTTTTACTTGATCTCTTGAAAGGTATACACCCCCATCAAGATACCCTGGAATTACAAATATAGTTGCGTTCATATTAAATTCTTTTAATATAGGAAATGCATTTGTATAGTTATCTTCATATCCATCATCAAAAGTTAAAAGAACACTTTTAGCTGGTATAGGATTATCATTAATAAGATAATTCTGAACTTGCTCCATTGTAAGAGTTGTATACCCCTTTTCCACTAGTTTTTGTAGTTGTTCTTTAAATTTTTCAGGTGAAACAACAAGAGGGTTCTTACCTGTAGGATCATATCCTATAGAATGATATCCTATTACTGGAATTCCTCTATCATCATTGATAACCTGACCATCTTCTTTATCAAAGCCTCCCATAAAGTTTAAATCTAAAAGTTCAGCTTCTACTCTTGATCTTACTTTTTCCAAAACACTCATATGAATATTATTGGTTGTTGCATCTCTGCCATATAATTTATCATAAGCCAAATACCCTGCAGCCCCAATACACAGTAGTGCAACTATGCATATTACAATATTATGTTTTTTAATTTTCATGTTTAGTTCCTTCCTAATTTTAATAGCTGATTTATGTCTTTGGGGACATATTTAATTATTAAAATAGCACTACATAAAATAATAAGTAAGAAAATTATTCTTACTTATTATTTTATGTTTCTATTAATTAATCTTTCCATTAATTTTTGCTGTTCCTAAATGCTCTGGGGATATTCTGTCTGCATAAGCTGATTTAGAAAAATCCTTAGAAAAATACACTCTTATGCTTTCATCACTATTTTCTGCATCTACTCTATACATTATATTTTGCACATAACCATGAATAAAATCATCTTTATTAAATGATAGATGTATTTCTGTTCCTATCTTAGTGATTACATTTATAACATCCTCTAAATCTTTTGAGTCCTTTGTAAATACAACATCTCCACTATCAAGACGGCAAAATTCAACTTTCATTTAAATCATCCCTCACTATCATTATGAATTTAAATATATTATATGCCTAACATTATCTTTTTTCAATTTATGCAAAAATCAATAAAACAATTATATGATAGAATATTTCTTTCTTTATATTTATTTGCGCGAATTTATATGAAAAAGGCATTTATGAAGACTAAAGTCTATTTCTCTCTTAAGATTTATTAATGTATCATAATCAATATCCTCTTCCGTATTGTCCACATTTTCATCTTCTTTAAATTCTTCTGATAATTCATCAAATAAAGCATTTACTTCATTTCTATTGCTTTCTTTAAGTTCATTAACATATTTTCTTATGGCATTTTCTACATCTTTTGTCCAGTTATCAATTGCTTCCATTGCCATATCACTTATTTTTTTCTGCCATGCAATTGTATCATAAATATATATTACAGAATCAGTAAATACGCTTAAATAACGAGTTATTCCTTTTATAGAAGTTGCCCTAATTGCTTTTATTATTTTTGCAAGTCCTGTATTTCCATGCTTAGTTAACGAGTTTTCTATCTTTCTCAAGTTCTTACTATATATATCAGTATTTTTTAAATTTTTACTATCTTCCTTAGCACTTCTAAACATCTGTCCATCTGCTTGCTTAATCTCATCACCCACATGCTTTTTTAAAATACCTTCCATTACTTCACTATAACATGGAACATTTATCTTAACCTTATCTTCAAGTGCTGATGTAGTCTTATTCATCATATCTTCTATAGTCTTATCTAAAAGAATCACTTCATCTTCTATATATGTGAGAATATTTTCTGTTTCTTCATCTGTTAATTTTGGTATATAATAATGCTGCATATATGAATAAGTTTCTTCTCTCTTTGTCCATTTAGCTTCATCATTTATATATTTTGTAATATTTTCTTTAATATCAATAGCAGATTTATCTATAAGTTTTATAGATTTTACTATAGTCTTAGTAAATCCTCTTTCTAAAACATCTGTAATCTCTTCTTTTCTTTCATTGAATTCTTTAGTAAGCTTTTTTCTTTCAGCCATATCATTCTGTTCAGATTCAATATTAGCTATTTTAGAATTAACTTTTATTTCACATTCTCCTAATATGTAATCCTGATAAGTCCTTAGTGTTTCACCAAGCTCTTTTTTCATACTAGGGTCATTAACTCTTTCATAAATATAATCCCAAAGCACTGATGCATCTGGATTTTTTTCTTTACTGCTTTCTATACAAAATACTTTTACATCTTTATGTATACATTCATTTACGTTTTTTTGAATTTCTAAAACTCTCTTATTATGTTCTGCAACACCACTTGGACACATATTTACTGCAAGAACAACTTCAGCTTTATTTCCTACTATTTCGCCTACATATTTTAAAAACTGATAATCATCATCATTTAATCCAACTCTATATGAAACAACATATATTATAAAATCACTTTCTGGTATAAATTCTTTTAATACATCTTCATGATAATCTACAAGTGAACCATATCCTGGAGTATCAAATACTCTTATTCCTCTATATTTATCATTTTTACTTTTTCCTACATATCTAAGTCTGTGGATATCATCAGCAGGCTTTATAGTAAACTTATCAAAACTTTCTTTTTCTATTGATTCAACTTTTGCGTTTCTTCTTATTTTTAATAAATTTTCTTCTTCATCATCTGAAATAACAACTTCAGTGACTACACCTGTAGTAGGTTTTACACTTTCAGGAAGTGCTTTTTTGGCTAGGAGACTATTTATTAATGTGCTCTTCCCTGCACTTGTTTCTCCAAGCATAACAACAAAATGAGAAGGATTCATAATTCTATCCTTTACCAGAAGGTTTTTATATGTAATATCATCTATATTAAGTTTTTCAACTATTGAATCTATTTTTTCTTGTCTCTTTATACATGTTTCAAAAACGTTCATTATAATCATCTCCTTATTTTTTTGTAGCTCCTATATCCTTTATTATATAGGAGCATATTATAGTAATTAATTATCTGAAATAATTTATCAAAATTCATTTATTACAAGTTCATGTCTAAATCATACTTCTTAAACTCTTTAAAATATTAAGATCCTTTTCAAACTCTATGGTATGTTTTTCATTATAATCTGCATCATACTGACTAGATATACTTACAATGTCCTCTTTAAATGTACTTTCAATCTTCTTTCTAAGTTCTTTAATAGAGTTATCAACTTCTTGAGCTTTAGCTCTTAAATCATCAAGTATTTCTTCTCTTAAGTAATTTTCAAGATCTTCAATCATAGGCTCCAAATCCTTAATAGTGTATTCTGCTCTTGTACTTAATATTTCTTTTCTTATGGAATCACCTATTATAGAAAATACAAATCCTATTCCCATACCTACTAAAATTCCTAGGGGACCACCAAGACTTCCAACTGTTCCTGCTGCCCCTATAATTCCTGTACTTAAACCTAATATTGGCGGGATTGATTTTTCAAATTTAAAAGAACTTTCCTTATTAAAAAATGATATATTCTCATAGGTACCATCAAAACCTTTTATAGTTACATAATTAAGTTTCTTATTAAGGTTTATTATAAGTTCACTAGTAATGCCAAGAACTTCATCCATTATATTATTTACTGCTTTATCAGAGCTTTCTTTATAAATAGAACTTAACATTTCACCATCTACAATTCCTCTATTTATAACATTCTTTATATTATATCTTAAGTTCTCTATATTTTCTTTTATTATATATGATGCTTCTTCAATTATTTTATCCATCTCATCATTTGCATAATTTCTTATTTCTCTGAAGTAATTTTTATTATATGAAAGTATTTCTTTTATTTCACCTATCTGCTTCTGCTTTTCGGCTTTATTTACTTTAGCTTCATTCATTGAAGCATTTATAAAGTTCTGTATCCTGTCTTCAAGGTTCTTAAAAGTTTCTTCTATTTTCATCTTTAATGTTTCATTTAAATTATAATTATACTTTTTAGAAACATCTTTTATTTCTGAAATAACTTTATTTATTCCTGATTCATTATAAAGCATTGAATCATTAGTAAATTTCCCTTTTATTGCTTCATATACATTTACTACATTAACATGTACTTCTCTACTATCATTATGTGAGGTGCTTATTCCATTTAATACACCTTCGTTATGTTCTTTTGCATCTTCAGCATCCTCATCTGTCTCATCATTCCACTTGTTTTGTACAAAAATAGTGTTTGAAAGCTTTGGCCACAATGCATTTATAAAGTTTTTCTCAGTTCTAGTTATAGGTGGATTAGTTCTTATCATAAAAATCCCAGCCACAAGCTTATTAACATAATCAAGAGTAGTTTTTTGATTTTCTGGAGTTAAACTCCCCACCCCAGGCAAATCAACAAGTACAATATTATCTTTTAATATTTCACTATTATTATATATCACAATTTTACTTACACCAATTTCATTTGCTGGATTATAATCATTATGCACATATTTTTCAAGGTCATTTATATGTATTTCTTCCATATTTCTACTTTTGAAATAAACCTCTGCACGCGTTGTATCACTTCCAAAACGAACCTCTACTGGTACACATGTAGTTTCATCTACATCAGTAGGAAGTATATTCTCATCCATCAAAATTGAATTTAAAAAACTACTTTTCCCCGCCCCTTGAATTACAAGAACAAGAATAATAATCTCGCTTTTATTCATATTTTCTACAAAATGTTTAAAATAATTTTTGTAATCAATTCCTGCACTCTCACTATTCATATACTTTTCTAATAAATAATTAAATCTCTTATCATTGATTAAATCTATATATGCCATCATTTCTCTCCTTTAGGGCCTTTAACAATATTAAATTTCTTCATCATCAATCTTTTGAGGTTTGTTCTTTCTTCTACCAAACATTCTCGCAAATATTGATTTATTTCCCCACTCTACTTCTTCTTTAATACTATCTATTTTGCTTGCAAATTCTTTTTCAAATCCATGTATTATTTGAATCAATAACTCTTTTTGATCTATTTTATCTGTAATACTATCAACTTTTTCTAACAGAAGTTCCTTGTTGCTGAAATAGTTACTATCAACTTTCTGCTCAAGTTCAGTCATCTTATTTAAAATATCATCATTTTGTATTGCTTCAAGTTTTTCCAAAATAAGGTCCTTATTTCCTGAAGCTTCTTTAACTAACTTAATACCTAAGATTGCAAGTTTATCTTCAAGTGGCTCAAAATTTATATTATCAATTTTATCATCAATTTTCTCTTCTAACGAATTTATTGATGATTTTACTTCAGTATTATCAATCTTTTTTATTTCATCTATTATCTCTTCTTTTGATGTAATGACAGAATCCTGTATCTGCACTATATTATCAAGAATCTTATGCAGGTTATCATTAAGAATCTTATTATGTTCAACCATCATC
>DPOH01000126.1 GCA_003539755.1 Clostridium sp. | reverse complement strand
CATAAAAGTAATCATATACTCCATCTAATTCACAAAGTGTTACTTCTTTAAGATTACAATTTTCTATAAGTTTTATTTTATCTTTCATATTATAATTAGAAACAATCTCTAGTGCTCTTTCTTTAGATACTTTTTCTCTTTTTATAAGTATATCTTTATCAATTAATTCCTGCATCCTGTTCTTTATTTTAACTATTTCTAATTCTGTAAGTGGAGCATCTTTATGAATTTCTCCATATATTGCTTTACTTATAGATTGTTCTATAGTTATTTTAGAATCAGGAAATATTTCTAAGGCTGCTTTTATAAATATAAACTGTAATGTTCTAGAATAAATTTTGATACCAAAATCATTATCAAATCCTATTGGTTTTATTTCTCCATCTTCATCTATTATCTCACTCAGTTCATGATATTTTCCATTTAACTTACATATAGCTACTTTATCAATAATATCTTTATATTCTTTTAGTATAAGATCATAAAATTTCATTCCTTTTATAGCTTTAATATTATCAATATTAACTCTTTCTTTTAACATTAACTCTCTCCCCTTCCCTTAATCATAGAGTATATCTTCAAAATACTCGTTTAACTTTGATTTATCTACTATTTTCCAATTATATAACCTCAATAACACTAATTACTTATGTTTTATCCATTTATCCCCACTTATATTATATACAAACTTATCAAAATTGATAAAATAATTTTCTCATTTGTATATTTATTGTATTTATGAAGATATTAAGTTTAGGAGGTGATTTTTTTTGTTTGTTGTACTAATAAGAACTGCTATTCTTTATCTTTTAGTTGTAATTACAATGAGATTAATGGGAAAAAGACAGGTTGCTGAACTCCAACCTTATGAACTTGTAATTGCCATAATGATTTCAGATTTAGCATCACTCCCAATGCAGGATCAAAGACTTCCTTTATTTTTAGGAATAATACCCATTTTAACTCTTTTATTCTTAAAAACACTTTTAAATTTTATATCTTTAAAATTTCAATGTACAAGAAAGTTTATAGATGGAGAGCCTTGTATATTAATTTGTAAAGGAAAAATAAACTATACTATGTTGAAAGAACAACAAATAGATTTAGATGAATTATTTGAACAGCTACGACTAGCAAATTGCTTTAATCTAGATGAAATTCAATATGCTATATTAGAAAATAATGGGCAGTTATCAATTCTTTCTGTTGATTATAATTCTAATTATCTAAAAAATTCATCTTGTGATAATACCTCAAAACAACCTGAAGTGCAACTTCCAAAAATATTAATTGCTGATGGAAAGATAAATAAGCACTCCCTCAACAGCATGAATAAATCTGAGGATTGGATAATGTCTACATTAAAAAATCATAATATTACAGACCCAAAGCAAGTATTAATTGCACTTTACGATACTAAAGGACAATTTAAATATCAACTTTTTGATGAATATGAAAGGTCGTGTAAAAAATGAAAAATTCATTAATATCACTCGGGTTATTTTTATGTGCAATAATTCTGATATTCTTTTTAGATAGGTCCCTAATAAATTTATGTAATGAAATTCAACAAAAAACAGATATTATAGAGCAAACAATCTTAGAAAATGATTTTGAAACAGCTTTTGATCAATCTATGGAACTAGTAGATCTTTTAAAAGAAAAAAATTTTGTGTCTTCTATTTATGTAACCCATGAATGCTTTGATTCCTTAGTTGATGAATCTGTAAAATTATCTGTATATATACAGTACAATGATGCAGTTGATTCAAATGCAACATTACATTGCATAAAAAATATGACTCAAGATATGAAAGAACTTCAGACTCCTACTTTAGAAAATATACTAACATTTACTTCAAAACCTATATTTAAATAAGATATGATTAATTATAAATTAATTTCATTTAAATCATATAACTTATACAACAAAATAAGTTTATGCATATACAAATTATTTTCTTGCATAATTATTAACACTCTCAGTATATCTTTTAATATTATGTTATAAATATACCACTTTACATAAATGATAAATAATCAATTAGAGTTTTTTGTGATTATTTATTATTTTTTCTTATTTTTATATTGATTAATTATACATTTAAATGTATAATTATAACAAACACACAGAAAATAATGTATATTTTATTAATATTTATCACTATATTTGAGGGGGCTTTTAAAATGAAAAAATATAATAAAGTTGTTTTAGCTTATTCAGGCGGATTAGATACATCAATAATTATTCCATGGCTTAAAGAAACATATGGTTGTGAAGTAATCGCTGTATGTGGTAATGTTGGACAAAAAGATGAACTTGATGGATTAGAAGAAAAAGCAATAAAAACTGGGGCATCAAAACTATATATTGAAGACTTAACACAAGAATTTGTTGATGATTACATCTTCCCTACTATTCAAGCAGGAGCAATTTATGAAGGAAAATATTTATTAGGTACTTCTTTTGCAAGACCATTGATAGGAAAAAGATTAGTTGAAATTGCAAAAGCTGAAGGTGCAGATGCTATTTGTCATGGATGTACTGGTAAAGGTAATGATCAAGTAAGATTTGAAATGGCTGTTAAAGCATTTGCACCTGAAATGCCAATCATAGCTCCTTGGAGGGTATGGGATATTAAATCAAGAGAAGAAGAAATTGATTATGCTGAATCAAAAAATATTCCTTTAAAAATTAATCGTGAAACAAACTATAGTAAAGACAAAAATATTTGGCATTTAAGTCATGAAGGTTTAGATTTAGAATTTCCAGAAAACGAACCTAAATATGATAAAATTTTAGAACTTTCAAAAACACTTGAAGCTGCACCAGATGAACCAACTTATATAACATTAACATTTGAAAAAGGTATTGCTATTGCTTTAAACGGAAAGAAAATGAACAGTGTTGAATTATTAGATTCTTTAAATAAAGTTGGTGGTGAAAATGCTATTGGTATTACTGACATGGTTGAAAACAGACTTGTTGGTATGAAATCAAGAGGCGTTTATGAAACTCCAGGTGGAACTATTCTTTACGCTGCACATAAAGATTTAGAAGAAATCTGCTTAGATAAAGAAACTTCTCACTACAAACAACAAATTGCTTTAAAATTTGCTGATTTAGTTTATAACGGCCAATGGTTCACACCATTAAGGGAAGCCTTATCAGAATTCGTTACTAAGACTCAAGAAACTGTAACTGGAGAAATCAAATTAAAACTATATAAAGGAAACATTGTCAATGCCGGAATGACTAGTCCATATTCATTATACAGCGAAGAATATGCTACTTTTGGAGAAGATGGAGTATATGATCAAAAAGATTCTGCTGGATTTATAAATCTTTATGGTCTTCCAACAGTAGTAAGAGCAAAAATGCAAGCAAAAGTAATGAAAGAGGATAAATAATTATGAAGCTTTGGGGCGGACGATTTAAAAAAGGCACTGACAAATTAGTTAACGACTTTAATTCTTCTATTAACATCGACTCTAGAATGTATAAGGAAGATATACAAGGAAGCCTTGCTCATGCTTCAATGCTAGGCAAGCAAAACATTATTCCTAAGGAGGCCAGTGATAGAATCACTTCTGGCCTTCTAGAAATATTAAAACGAATTGACAATGGAGTTATTTCAATAGATGAAACTTCTGAAGATATCCACAGTTTTATTGAAGGTACACTTACTTACTACATAGGTGAATATGGTAAAATGCTTCACACAGGAAGAAGTAGAAATGATCAGGTTACTCTTGATTTTAGATTATATTTAAAAAATACCCTTCCTGAAATACAAAAGGATATTATTACATTAGAAAAAGTTTTATTTGAAAAAGCATCTGAAAATATAGATAGTATAATGCCTGGTTATACACATATGCAAAAAGCTCAGCCAATTACTTTTGCACATCACTTATTAGCTTATGCTGAAATGCTAAAAAGAGATTATAGCAGGCTTACAGACTGTTTAGCTAGAATGGATGAAATGCCACTTGGTGCTGGTGCTTTAGCTACTTCTACTTATCCTTTAGATAGAGAAGCTGTAGCTCGTGATCTTGGATTTGCAAGAGTAACATTAAACAGCCTTGATTCTGTATCTGACAGAGATTATGCTATCGAAACATTATCGTGTCTTTCAATTATAATGATGCATTTATCAAGATTCTCTGAAGAAATTATTCTTTGGTGTACTAATGAATTTAAATTTATAGAATTAGATGATGGTTATAGTACTGGAAGCAGTATAATGCCACAGAAAAAAAATCCTGATGTAGCTGAACTTGTAAGAGGTAAAACTGGACGAGTATATGGTGACCTTATGACTCTTTTAACTGTAATGAAAGGTATTCCTCTTGCTTATAATAAGGATATGCAAGAAGATAAAGAAGCTGTGTTTGATGGTATAGATACTGCAACACTTGCACTTAAAACATTTGCAGGAATGATAAAAACAATGAAAGTTAGAAAAGAAAATATGAGAAAAGGTGCTGGACTTGGATTTACTAATGCAACAGATTTAGCTGATTACCTTGTAAAAAAAGGTATGCCATTTAGAAATGCACATGGTGTTGTTGGCGAAATAGTTCTTGAATGTATTAAGCAAAATAAAATGATTGAAGAACTTTCACTACCAGAATTAAAAACTTTCTCTGACTTATTTGAAGAAGATGTATATCATGCCATCGACCTTGTAACTTGTGTTGAAGAAAGAAAGGTTTTAGGTGGACCTTCAAGAGAATCAGTAAATTTACAATTACAAGCACTTTCTGATTTTATAAGTAAACATGATAAATAAAAATTAATCATATTAATTTAAAATATTTCTTAACTACACAATTAAAATTTATATAATAAACTCAATTAGTAAAGTTTCTAATAAACCTGAATCTTATTATAAGATTTGTGATAAAAATTTTAGTTTTTACCTTATATCTAAAAATTTTATTTTAAATGAGTAAATTCATATTTTAGTATATGCTTATAATCTGTATCTCAGGTTATAAGCTTACACTATATAAAAATAATTTAACTTATTAACTGACATTTGGGGGTTTTTAAATGATTAAAGTAGGAATCATAGGTGCCACAGGATATGTTGGTGCTGAATTATTAAGATTATTATTATCACATCCTAAAGTTGAAGTAGCGGCATTAAGCTCTGTTTCATTTGAAGGACAAGAAATAAGCAATATATATTCAACATTTTTAAATAAAACAAATTTAATATGTGAAACAGCAGATGATGTAGTTGAAAAAAGTGATGTCATTTTCACTGCCCTTCCTCATGGATTAAGTGAAGATATTGCCAAAAAAGCTATTGATAACAATAAAATCTGCATTGATATGGGGGCTGATTTTAGATTATCTAGCGAAGCTGAATATGAAGAATGGTATGGTAAAAAGTTCTCTCAACCAGAATTACATAAAAACTGTGTTTATGGACTTCCAGAATTAAATAAAGAAAAAATTAAAAACAGCAAACTAATAGCTAATCCTGGCTGCTACCCAACCACAATAAATTTAGGTTTAATGCCACTTATAAAAAATTCATTAATTAAATTAGAGAATATAATATGTGATTCAAAATCAGGTACTACTGGATCTGGTAGAAAATTATCACAAACAACTCATTTTCCTGATGAAAATGAAACATTTGCTCCTTATAAAGTAGGTGCTCATAGACACACACCAGAAATTGAAGAAATATTATCTACAATGGCTGATGAAAAAGTAAAAGTTACATTTACTCCTCACCTATTACCTATAAATAGAGGAATCTTATCTACAATATACTGTACTCCAAAAAAAGAAGTAAATCTTGAAGAAATACATAAACTTTATGGAGAATGTTATAAAGACATGCCATTTGTTCATGTACTTCCACTTGGGCAAACAGCTTCAATAAAAAATGTAAGATTATCAAACGACTGCTATGTATCACTTCATACAAACTATAGAAAAGATCAAATTATAGTAGTCAGTACAATAGATAATATGATTAAAGGTGCTGCCGGACAGGCTATCCAAAATATGAATATTATATTAGGTTTTGATGAAACTGAAGGCTTAAATTTAATTGCACCAGCATTTTAGGCAGTTAACTGTTAATTGAAAAAAGGGGGTTATAATCATGAATTTTAAATATATAGAAGGTGGAGTTACTGCTCCAAATGGATTTTTAGCTTCTGGTATTTATTGTGGAATCAAAAAAGGAAGCTTAAAAAAAGATCTTGCTTTAATTTACTCAGAAGTTCGTGCCACAGCTTCTGGAATGTTTACAAAAAATAAAGTAAAAGGTGCTCCAATTTATGTATGTAAGGATCACTTAAGTAATAAAAAGGCTCAAGCAATAATAATAAATAGTGGTAATGCTAACACTTGTAATGGTGATGATGGATTGAGTAAGGCAAAGAAAATGGCTTCACTTCAAGCAAGAGCATTAAATTTAAAAGCAGATGATGTTTTAGTAGCTTCTACTGGAGTAATTGGTGTTCCTTTAAATATAGATGCAATAAAAGATGGTATTCCATTACTTACTGAAAAACTTTCAAAAAACGGTAATAAAGACGCAGCCTCTGCTATTATGACTACTGATACTTTCATGAAAGAATTAGCTGCTGAATTTTATATAGGGGATACAAAAATAACTATTGGGACAATGGCTAAAGGTTCAGGAATGATCGAACCAAATATGGGTACAATGCTTTCATTTATAACTACTGATTTATCTATTTCACCAGAATTACTTGATGAAGCATTAAAAACTACAGTAAATGTAACTTATAACAGAGTAAGTGTTGATGGAGATACAAGTACTAATGATTCAATTTTCATTTTAGCTAATGGACAAGCAAACAATACTACTATAACTGAAAAAAATAGAGATTATGACACTTTTGTTGAAGTTCTAAAAACTCTAAACACTGCAATGGCAAAAAATATAGCCAAAGACGGAGAAGGTGCTACTAAACTATTAGAATGTCAGATTTCAGGTGCTGCTACTGAAAAAGATGCTGTAATCTTTGGTAAAAGCGTTATAAATTCTAGTTTAGTTAAAACAGCTATGTTTGGAAGCGATGCTAACTGGGGACGTATTCTTTGTGCCCTTGGATATGCAAATTTAAAATTTAATCCTGAAAAAGTTAATGTATCTTTTGAAAGTTGTAAAGGCGAAATTTTAGTATGTCAAAATGGAAGTTCTGTTGGATTTGACGAAAATAAAGCAAAAGAAATATTAAGTCAAGATGAAATTATTATTAAAGTAGACTTATCTGAAGGTAAATCCAGTGCATATGTATGGGGATGCGATTTAAGTTACGAATATGTAAAAATAAATGGAGATTATAGAAGCTAATACTCAGTTAACAGTTGAAAGTGTAGAGTTGATAGTTTATGGTAAAAATTCCTTTACAGAATTTTTGAATCTATATAAACAAATTCAAATCTCGAAGAGATTTGTTCCATAACTATCAACTGTCAACTATCAACTATCAACTGAATTAAGGGGGTATTTATTTTGACTCACTCAGAAAGAGCGGAAATATTAGTTCACGCCCTTCCATATATCCAAAAATATCGTGGAAAAATCATTGTTATTAAATATGGTGGAAACGCAATGATTAGTGATGAACTTAAAGAAACTGTAATAAATGATATTATTCTTATGAAATGCGTAGGTATACAACCTGTTGTTGTTCATGGTGGTGGTCCTGCTATTTCTGGTTTACTAAAAAAACTTGACCATAAAAGCCAATTTATAAATGGGCTTAGATATACAGATGATGTAACAATTGACGTTGTTCAAATGGTGCTTGGTGGCAAAGTTAACAAAGACCTTGTTTCTCTAATTGAAAAATTTGGCGGTAAAGCTCTTGGTTTATGTGGAATGGATGGTTCTCTTATCAAGGCCAAGAAATTAAAAAGTGACAATGACTTAGGATATGTTGGTGAAATAACTAAAGTAAATACTGATATATTAAAAACAGCCATGAATTCTGGATATATTCCTGTTGTAGGAAGTGTTGCTTTAGGCGAAGACAGTGATAAACCTTACAATATTAATGCTGATACATGTGCCTCAAAGATAGCTTCTGCATTAAAAGCTGAAGAATTAATTCTTCTTACTGATGTACCAGGTGTTATGAAAGATCCTAGTGATCCATCTTCTCTTATTTCAAGTCTTAGACTACACCAAGTTCCAAAATTATGTTTAGAAGGTGTAATAAAAGGTGGCATGATTCCAAAAATAGATTGCTGTGTTGAAGCTGTAAGAATGGGTGTAGAAAGATCAATAATACTTGATGGCCGTATTCCTCACTCAATTCTTCTTGAATTATTCACGCCAGAAGGCGCTGGAACAATGATACACTAAAAACAGTTGATAGTTAAGAATTGAAAGTTGACAATTAAGTAAAAAAAGCTTCCAGCTTTTTATAAATATATTAAAAGAAATTCCTGTGGAATTTTCTCCATAACTATTAACTCTCCACTATCAACTTTCAACTTAATCAAGGGGGTTTTTATATGAATTATGATTTTAATGAAGCAAAGCAACATTTAATAAACAGTTATAACCGTTTGGATCCTGTAATTACAAAAGGTGAAGGGGTTTACTTATATGATCAGTATAACAATAAATATTTAGATTTTACTAGTGGTATAGGGGTAAGTTCTTTAGGATATGGTAATAAAAAGTGGATTGAAGCTACTTCTACTCAACTTTCTACTCTTGCTCATTCATCAAATATATTTTTAAATGAACCAAGTGTGAAATTAGCTAAGGAATTAACTGAAAAAGCTGGTATGAAGAAAATTTTCTTTGGTAATTCAGGAGCTGAAGCCAATGAAGGTGCAATAAAATTAGCTAGAAAATATAGCTTTGATAAATATGGAAAAAACAGAAATACTATACTTACATTGGTACAGTCATTCCACGGAAGAACAATCACCACATTAAAAGCAACTGGTCAAGATAAATTCCATCAATTCTTCTATCCTTTTACTGAAGGATTTAATTATGTAAAAGCTAATGATATAGAAGATTTTAAAGAGAAACTTACTTCAGATGTATGTGCAATAATGATGGAAGCCATTCAAGGTGAAGGTGGAGTCATTCCATTAGATAAAGATTTTGTTCAAGAGGTAGTAAGAATTTGTAATGAAAAAGACATTATTATAATATTTGATGAAGTTCAATGTGGCATAGCCAGAACTGGTAAGCTTTTTGGTTATCAAAACTTTGATATCACTCCTGATATAGTAACAGTTGCAAAGGGGTTAGGTGCTGGACTTCCTATAGGAGGATTCCTATGTAATGAAAAACTCGAAAATGTATTTAAACCTGGTGACCATGGCTCAACATTTGGGGCAAACCCTGTTGTATGTGCAGGTTCTCTAGTTGTACTTGATGAATTATGCAATCAACAATCATATAATACAATTTCTGAAAAAGGTGCTTATGTGAAAGAATTAGTAGAAAAAGCGCATAACTCACAAGTAGTGGATGTACGTGGAATGGGATTAATGCTTGGAATAAAAGTAAAATGCAGTCCTGCTCTAATTCAAAAAGAATGTATGAAAAAAGGCTTATTTGTATTAACTGCTGGAAAAGATGTGGTAAGGCTTCTTCCACCTCTTATAATAAGTAAAGAAGAATTAAAATCTGGTGTAGATATAATCCTAGATGTCTTAAACAGCATCTCAGAACAATAAAACAGAATATTTAAATAAATAATCTATAAAGAAATCCTTCAAGGATTTCTTCATTAACTGTTAATTGTTAACTAATAACTGTTAACTGAATCAATTGGGGGTTTCTTAATGAAAAAAGATTTATTAAAAATGGATGATTTATCGAAAGAAGAAATTTTAGATATATTAAATTTAGCAGATCAGTTAAAATATGAGCAAAAGCATGATATTGAACATCATCATCTTAGAGGAAAAAGTCTTGGTATGATATTTGAAAAAGCTTCTACAAGAACTCGTGTTTCTTTTGAAGTTGGTATGTATCAGCTTGGAGGTAATGCTTTATTTTTAAGTGATAAAGAACTACAAATTGGACGTGGTGAACCTGTAGAAGATACAGCTAGAGTACTTTCAAGATTTCTTCAAGGAATTATGATTAGAACATTTTCTCAGGAAGAAGCTGAAGTTTTAGCAAAATATTCTTCTATTCCAATCATAAACGGACTTACTGATCAGGAACATCCTTGTCAGGTATTAGCTGATTTAATGACAATAAGAGAAAACAAGAATATACTTGAAGGTCTAAATGTTGCATTTATAGGTGACGGAAACAACATGGCCAATTCACTTATAATAGGCTGCCTTAAAGTCGGTATGAATTTTTCTATTGCTTCTCCTGAAAAATATTCAATCTCTGAAAAATATTTATCAAGAGCAAAAGAAATTGCTGAAGCTGAGAATGTACGCCTAACAGTTACTAATTCTCCCCTTGAAGCTGTTAAAAATGCTGATGTAGTAATTACAGATGTATGGACTAGCATGGGACATGAAGAAGAAACTCAAGATAGAATTGAACATTTTCAAGGTTTTCAAGTCAATAATGAACTTTTAAAAAACGCACATGATGATGTAATGGTTCTTCATTGTTTACCTTGCCATAGAAATGAAGAAATAACTGCTGAAGTGCTAGAGGCACATGCTGATGAAATTTTTAATGAATCTGAAAATAGACTACATGCTCAAAAAGCTGTTTTAGTTAAATTAATAAAATAATAAAAAAATATGAATTTAATAAGGGAAGTATATAGATTTGCTTTTATATAAATCTATATACTTCCCTTCATTTCAAACTATTTCTCTATATAATTAATTACGTTTTTAACTACTAAATTTATACTTCCATCACCATTTCTTACAACTTCGAACTTCTCAGAATCATGATATGTTTCTTGATTTATATATAAATCTATCTGCTTATCTATATTTAATCTAACCCTCTTTAGTTTCTTTTCAACCCAAGTCTTGTCTACTGCAACCTCTTCATTTAATCCTTGCTGTTTAATATAATTACTGAATTCTTCTCTACTTTGATTATTATCACTAAACAATTCATTTGAAAATTCATCAATATTTATCTTATCTTCTTTTCTCAATTTATTTTTAATTGCAGTTCTTATTTCTTCTGCCTTTCCTGCATCTTCTGTTATATTTTTTCTAGTCCAATTTTCAGCAGCTTTAACAAATGTTTTTGTCATATCTCTTTCATTAATAATAAGGCTTGCTCCTAAAAAACTCTTTATGAAATAATTTGCCCCATACTCATCATCTTTACTTGCCTTCTGCTTATCAAGTACCATAAGATTATATCTTTCATCTTCTTTTATTGGTTTTATAAAAGCAGCTTTTTGAATCTTTTGACTACTTCCTGGAAGACCTGCTGCTTGCGGAACTATTCCTATATCTATTTTGTTATCTAAAAATTGTACTTCATGAGTATAATTTTCTACATAATCTAATTTCAAAATTCCAACCATAGGCCCTTGGTCTGTTACTATTGATACAACTATTAAATCTCCAGCTGGAATATTTTCATTTCCCTTCATAATTATAAACAGCTGTCTTGCAAGTTCTTTTGAAAGCCCAACTAAATCATTATTTATACCATTTAAATAATCCTGAGAAACTTCTTTTACTATATTTCTTTCCAGATTAAATTTTCCGTACTTAAGATCTTCATCCTTAAAACACTTTTCTATATGCTTATATAAGAATGTATATATATCCTCATTCAATTCTAAATTATATTCGTTTAAAATAGGTTCTTCTGCATTACTATCTAAAATATGTATAACAGCTTCATTTATGTTTATATCATTTATATACTCCATTATTTCACCATCCGTCTCTTTAGTCACAGTAGATATTATAATAGTAATTAAAGATAAATAAAACCCTGAGTATTAACATAAAATAAATTATTTAATGCAAGAATTTTTATAAAATATCTTTTTAATATATAATCAAATTAATGTAAAATATATATAGAAAATAATAAAGCAAAATCTATTATATAAATACAAAGAAAGTAGTGATATAAATGCAAGAACTAGAAACAAGAATAATGGATATAAATGTAGATGAAATTAGATCAATATTATTAAAAAATGGTGCTGAAAAAGTTAAAAGTGAAGATCAAATAAATGATATATATGATTTTGAAGATGGAAGACTTTTAGCTCAAAAAGGATATGCTCGTATAAGAACTGTAAATGATAAATTAAACGATAAAACTATTTATTTCATGACTACAAAAAAAATGCTTTCTCAAGATAGATTCAAAGTTATGGATGAAAATGAAACTATAATAGATAATAAAAAAATGGGTGAAGGTATATTTAAATCACTTGGGCTTATTTTAAAAGAATCCAATAAAAAATATAGAGAAAGTTATAAGATAAATGACTGCTTAATAGAAATAGATATTAACGATAAAAATTTCTGTCCCTTCCCTTATTTAGAAATAGAAACTACCTCTGAAGAAAAGCTTGAATCAGTAGTTAAGCTTTTAGGCTATACTCTAGATGATACAACTTCTGAAACTATATATGAAATCTTAGAAAAAAGAGGTCTTCTTAATAATAACCCAAAAGGTATTTAGCAGAGTACAGTTTTACTCTGCTATTTTTAACATAAATAATCCCCGCCAACTTTTGTAAAACCTTTATATTATCTGCAGATAATTAATGTATAATTATGCTTTTACACTAATATTACCGTATTTCATACAAAATTATGTATAGTCTTAAAAGACATTATAAAGTACAATAAGATACAGAGATAGATACACTTTTAAATGAAAACCTTTAGTTATAAACTATTTAATTATTTTAAAGCCTTAATTTTGTATGACTAAATTTTTGCATATAAAAGGAGGATATTATGGACACAAACAAAAAAGACTTAAAATACTTAAAACTTTTAGCTAAGCAATATCCAACTATTGCTCAAGCCTCAACAGAAATAATTAATCTAGAAGCAATTTTAAATCTGCCCAAGGGTACTGAACACTTTCTAGCAGATATTCATGGTGAATACGAACCTTTTGTCCATGTTTTAAAAAACGGTTCAGGTGCAGTTAGAAGAAAAATTGAAGAATTATTTAGAAACTCTCTGCTAGATTCAGAAAAAAGAAGTCTTGCTACACTTGTTTACTACCCTGAACAAAAACTTGAAATTGTCTTAAAAGAAGAAGAAAATATTAATGACTGGTATAAGATTAATCTTTACAGATTAGTTGAACTATGTCGATATGTTTCATCAAAATATACTAGATCTAAAGTAAGAAAAGCACTTCCTAAAGATTTTAGCTATATTTTAGAAGAATTATTACATGAAGATTCTGATGATAAAAACAAGCATGGTTATTATGATGGAATCATAAATACAATCATAGAAATTGAAAGAGCCAAAGAATTTATAATTGCACTATCATATTTAATACAGAGATTTGTAATAGATCGACTCCATATTATAGGTGATATTTTTGATAGAGGTCCTCGCCCGGATATTATAATTGATGCACTTATGAATTATCACTCAGTTGATATTCAATGGGGAAATCATGATATTTTGTGGATGGGCGCAGCCTCTGGTAATACTGTTTGTATTGCAAATGTTCTTAGAATTGCAGCACGATACTCCAATTTAGATGTAATTGAAGATATTTATGGAATAAATATTCTTCCACTTGCTACTTTTGCTTTAGAATACTATAAGGATGATTCTTGTACCTCTTTTAAACCTAAAAATAATGGTGAAGATCATAAATATGGAAATTCTGAAATAGAGCTTATATCAAAAATGCATAAAGCTATTGCTATCATCCAATTTAAACTTGAATATGAAATAATAAAAAGGCATCCAGAATTTCATATGGAAAAAAGATTATTCTTAGATAAAATAGATTATGACAATGGTACAATAACTATAAATAATAAAATCTATGAATTAAACGATAAAACTTTTCCCACTATAAATCCTGATAATCCTTTTGAGCTTACTTCTGATGAAAAGAAGTTAATAGATAAGCTTCAGATTTCTTTTTTAAATAGTGATAAACTTCAGAAACATGTATTATTTCTATTTAATAAAGGACGTATGTATTTAACTTATAATTCAAACCTTTTATTTCATGGCTGTATTCCATTAAATGAAAATATGACATTTAAAAGCATGGATATAAACGGTAAAATATATAAAGGTAAGGCACTTCTTGATAAATTTGATGCTTTAGCTAGAGAAGGTTATTTTAATAAAAGAGGTAGCAAAGAAAAACTATATGGAATGGATATATTATGGTATCTTTGGACTGGTGAATGCTCTTCACTATTCGGAAAAGAAGAAATGGCCACATTTGAGAGATACTTCATAAAAGATGAATCTACACATATTGAAAAGAAAAATCCATATTATGACTTTAGGGACTCAGAAGAAATGTGCCACATGATATTCAATGAATTTGGATTGGATCCTACACAATCAAGAATTATAAACGGACATGTTCCTGTAAAAGATAAATTTGGTGAAAATCCTATAAAAGCAGGTGGTAAACTAATAGTTATTGATGGAGGATTTGCTAAGGCATATAGAAAAGAAACAGGCATTGCTGGATATACTTTAATTTATAATTCTTATGGGCTACAACTAATATCACATGAACCATTTAAATCTATAGAAGATGCATTCAGCAAAGAAATAGACATACATTCATCCCTTAGAATCGTCGAAAAGCTTGATAGAAAAAAAGTTGGTGATACCGATATAGGTAAAGAACTTCGACATCAAATTAATGATTTAAAACTTCTTTTACGAGCCTATAGAAAAGGTCTTATTAACGAATTGGTATAAATATTCCAAAAAGGAACTTATTATTAAATTATATAAGTTCCTTTTTAATATTAAATAAGTTTTTCAACTTCACTCCAATTAGGAATTGATTCTAATGCACCTACTTTTGTAGTTGTAATTCCACCAACAAGATTTGCTATTTCAATTATTTCATCAATATTTCTGTCTTTATTATTATTTAAAGTTTGTGCAATAACAGCTCCAATAAAAGCATCTCCAGCACCTGTTGCATCTAGCATTTTTACTTCAGTAGTTGGTATCAGTACTTGTTTTTCTCTTGTTGTAAGCAATGCTCCTTTTTTTCCTATTGTTATGATTAAGTTTTCACACCCTAAACTCACAATATATTTAGCTGCATTTTCTATATTATCCATATTACTTATTAACACAGCTTCTTCTTCACTAAGCTTTACTATGTTACTATCTTTTATAAAATCTTTGCAGCACTTAACAAACTCGTCTTTTTTATCTTCAAATAAAGCATCTCTATAATTTGCATCAAAAGTTATTATTTTATTATTTTTCTTTGCATAAGCCTTTAGTTTATAATAAGTATCTTTTAACTCTCCATCAAGAAATGCTGTTGCACTTCCAAAATGAAATAAATCAAATTGGTCAAGATTATTCTGAACATCGTCAAAAGTTAATTCTGAATCTGCTCCTCTCATAAATCTAAAATCTCTATCACCATCTTCTTTTAGTGATACAAATGCCAATGTTGTATTTCTATTATTCAATTTAATCATCATATCAGTATTAATATTATTTTTCTTAAACGTTTCTTCTAAAAATTCTCCAAAAAAGTCATTTCCAACAGTTCCACAAAAATATGCTTCTGCTCCAAGTTTTGATATTGCAGCCGCAACATTCGCTGGTGCTCCCCCTGCTTTTCTTACAAATCCATCTGTATCCTTTAATGATGCTCCAGGTTTAGTAGATACAAAATCAATCAATGCTTCTCCTGCACATAATACCTTTTTCATTTATATACCTCCAGTAACATTTAAATAGACTACTCTAGTTAAAAAGCTAGAGCAGTCTCACTTATTATTCAAAAGACTATTTTTCTTCTTCGAACTCAAATATTCTAAATTCATTAGCATTATTATATTCAATAAATGCTTCCATATTATAAACAACATTTGTAATCACATATTGTCCATCATTTATAAATACTTCTACTATACCTTTATCTATAAATATATCTAAATCATATCTTCCATCTAATTTAGATGATTTAAACTCAACAGCTTTAAAATCACAATCAACAAATACATCACTTCTATTAGCTACTATCCTATCATCTTTTACTGATATCTTATATCCGCCAATATTTATATTTCCTTCAGATGATAATTTAACTCTAATTTTGCATGGTGTATTAAGACTAAATTTAGATACGTCTATTTCCTTTGTAAATAAATTTTGTATATAATCTGGTACTTTGAAATGAACCTTATTATTTACAACGTTAATCACTCTTGGAAGAGTCATCATTCCAATCCATTCTTCACCCTCAAACTTCTTAGGCATACGAACCCATCCAATTACAATTCTATTTCCATACTCATCTAATGTAGTTTGTGGTGCATAGACATCAAGACCTTCATCTAAATAATTATATCCATTCTTAATTTTCATCTCACATGTTTCTTCATCAAAATCTACAATAGAATAAATTGAATTATTAGTATAATTAACACCATCATCTGTTATATGTTCTGGTGACATTATAAAAATATACTTTCCATCCACATTTACTAAATCTGGACATTCCCACATATCACCTAATGTTTCATCAAAGCATCTATTCTTATACTCCCACTCTTCTCCATCTTTACTTGTATAGAATAATGCCTCACCTACATATCCTTCAATACCATCCTTTTTAAACTTACTTCCAAGAATCATTGAATATCCATCTTTATATTTCCATACCTTAGGGTCTCTAGTATGTGTTACATGTCCCAGCTTTATATCTTCAATAGGTGGAACTACTACTTTCTTATCATTAAAATTATCAAATGTATATCCATCTTCACTAGATATTTTTACTTGGCATGCTTCAAATGATTCATTATCATAAGGTACATGAATATTTTCATCAGCAGTTTTTAAATATTTGATTCCTGTATAATAAAAATTAAGTTTATCATCTTTAATTAATGCAGTTCCTGAAAAACATCCATTACTATCAAATTTT
The DNA here is from genome assembly GCA_003539755.1 of Clostridium sp. Taxonomy (GTDB): domain Bacteria; phylum Bacillota; class Clostridia; order Clostridiales; family Clostridiaceae; genus Clostridium. The sequence goes on along the minus strand of DPOH01000126.1, from coordinate 11,834 downwards.
TTACTTGGAAATATTGCAATTGGATGATGTTCAAAATCCACTAAATCTTTACTTGTTGCATGTCCCCAATGCATAGTTCCCCAATTAGCTCCGTATGGGAAGTATTGATAAAATAAATGATATTCCCCTTTATAATATATAAATCCATTTGGATCGTTTATCCAATTTCTTGGGGCCGTTAAATGTATTCTTGGTCTACTCATTCTTAATTCTCCTTATGTACTACATTAATATATTTTCTTCTGTTTCTAAATCAAAAAATTGAATTTTATTTGCATTCATAACAAATTTAAATTTTTCACCTATTTGTTTCACTTCTTCTTTTCCTACTCTTGCTATGACGCTACTATCCCAAATTTTGAAATATAAGTTATTTTCATTTCCCATAATTTCTGTATGCTCTATAGTTGAAGTAAATATGCTGTCTTCAAATAAACCTAAGTTTAAATTGTCAAGCTTTATATCTTCACCTCTTATTCCCATCAACATCTTTCCTTCTCTTCCATTCATCTTCTTAAGTATTCCTCCTGGAATAATTAGTTTATTTCCATCTTCAAAAATAACTTCATTTCCCTTTACATCAACTTTTAAGAAATTCATCTGTGGCGAACCTATAAAGCTAGCAACGAATTTATTCTTAGGATAATTATATAACTCCATAGGAGTTCCTATCTGTTGAATAACTCCATCCTTCATTACAACAATTCTATCTGCCATAGTCATAGCTTCTACTTGGTCATGTGTTACATATATAGTAGTTGCACCAAGCTGTCTGTGAAGTTTACTAATTTCATTACGCATACTAACACGTAATTTAGCATCTAAATTACTTAATGGTTCATCCATTAAAAATACCTTTTGATTACGTACAATAGCTCTTCCAAGAGCAACTCTTTGACGTTGTCCCCCTGATAAATTCTTAGGTTTACGCTTACGATATTCTTCTAAACCTAAAATATCAACTGCCCAATCAACTTTTCTCTTAATTTCATCTTTTGGTGTTTTAATATTTTTTAACCCGAAAGCAATATTATCTTCTACTGTCATATGAGGATATAATGCATAGTTTTGGAACACCATTGAAATTCCACGTTCTTTTGGTTCTTTATCATTAACTATAGTTCTATCTATTGAAATTGTTCCACTACTTATTTCCTCAAAACCTGCAAGCATTCTTAAAGTAGTTGATTTACCACATCCAGATGGACCTACAAATACTATAAATTCTTTTTCATCTATTGATAAATTAAAATCTGTAACTGATTTTCTTGCTGCATTTTTATATTGTTTTTCTACATTCTTAAATTCTATGAATCCCATTCTTATCGCCTAACCTTTCTTTTAAATAAATCTCTTAGCCTTCTTTAGATCCCGATGACATTGCTCCTTCTACTAATTGTTTAGAGAATAGAGAATATACAATTAATATTGGTATTGTAACTATTGTTATAGTTGCTAATACTTGACCTGTTGTAATATTATCATTTGCAGTAATTGAATTTAATCCAATTTGTACTGTTAATAAACTGCTTGATGTAAATACAAGTGATGGCCATAAGAAGTCATTCCATATTCCTAGGAATGTAAACACTCCAACTGTTGCTACAATGGATTTTGACATTGGTAGTACTACCTTAAAGAAATATTTTACCGGTCCACAGTAATCAAGTTGTGCCGCTTCATATAAATCATCTAGTAATTTCAAAAATACCTGTCTGAATAAAAATATGTTAAATGGACTTACTATCATTGGAAGTATGTATCCAACTACAGTATTTAATAATCCTGCCTTTGCTATCATTAAAAAGTGAATTATAGATATAGTTTCCATTGGAACTATCATAAGTAGTAATATTACAAAAACCCAACCTTCTTTAAATGGAAAGTCTATTTTAGCTAATGCATATCCTGCTAACCCATTTACTATAATGCTTAAAACTATCAATATAGCTGCATAAATTAATGTGTTACACATATATCTCATTAAACTGCTGTTCGTAATGACAGTTATATAATTATCAAAGAAATTATCGAAGCTAAATGGTGGCAAAAATGCTGCTATACTGTTCATATCTTGTGTTATCATTGCTTCTGGTTTAAAAGAATTTACAACCATCCATATAATAGGAAATAAAAACAGTAATGATAATATAAGCATAAAACCTGTAAGAATTATATTGAATTTTTTCCCTCTATTCGAAACCATATTAATCCTCCTTCTTATTAGTAATCTTATATTGAATACCTGCAAGCGTAATAACTATAAGTGCAAATACCATTGCCATTGCTGAAGAATATCCCATATCCCAGTTAACTGTACCTGTATCATATATATAATATACAAGTGAATAAGTAGAGAATGCTGGACCTCCACCAGTCATTACCATAGGCTGAACTAATAACTTAAATGCTCCTATTGTGATTGTAAGTAAAATATATATTGAAATCGGTTTTAATTCAGGCACTGTTACATTCCAGAATTTACCCCATTCACTTGCATTGTCAATTTCAGCTGCTTCATATAAACTTGGAGAAATAGCTTGTAATCCACCTAAGAATATAATCATTTGATATCCCATTCCTTGCCATATACTTAAAGCAGATATAGAATTTAAAGCCTGTTCTTTGCTATATATAAATGGTTGAGATGATATTCCAATCGCATTTAACATGTTATTTAATATACCCTCAGGGCTATATATCTGCATCCATAAAGTTGAAACTACAGCAAGTGACATTACTACTGGAATAAAGAAAGCTATTTTGAAATACTTTTTGCAACGAGTTACTTTATTTATTCCAAGTGCTAATAATAAAGCTCCTCCCATTTGTAATGGAACAACTACAATTGCAAATTTCATTGTATTAAAGAAAGCTTTACCAAATAGCTCGTCCTTAAATAATCTTGTATAATTTTCAAAACCCACAAATTTAGTTGCACCAGGATTTAATGTGAAAAAATCTGTAAAACTAAATACTAAAGTTAAAATCATAGGAATAAATAAAAATATTGTAAGTAATACTAGTGCTGGTCCAAAAAAAGCCATTCCCAATATTTTTTCTCTTGTCTTATTCATTAATGTCCACCCCCATACTAATGTTGATAACGTAGCAATTTATCTTCTATTCTTCTCATTGTTTTATATAATGATTCTTCTGGTGTTTCATCATTTAAAAGAACGCCTTCTATTGCCTGTTGATACGATATACTTATCTGTGGATAAGCTGGTGATTTTGGTCTAGGATGACCATAATTAACTAATTGAGAGTACGCTGTTTTAAATAATTCATCATTTTTAAATGCATCTATATTCTCATACGCTTCAAAAGTAGATGGCATATTTCCAGTCAGATTATACATATCTATTCCACTTTCTGCATTAGTCAAAGATTTAATAACTTCAGTTGCTCCTTTTATATCCTTACAAGATGTAGTAGCAGCAAATGTCCAGCTTCCTGTTGGAGTATACTTTTCTCCATCCCATCCATTTCCTACAGGGTAAGGTGCTATTCCTAGATTAAAATCTGGATAGTTATTTCTTATATTAGAAATTCCCCATGCACCATCAAATTTAAACGCTGCTCTTTCTTTTACAAATAAATCATCAATTGCATATTTAGGTATATACCCCTTATCTGTAAGTTCTTTAAAATATGCTAGAGTTTCTGCATTTTTTTCAGAATTAAATATTCCATTAACTTTTAAACCGTCTTCACTTACAAAATCTCCACCATTTGACCATATAAATGGTGCATAAAAATAGATTGTTCCTTCTCCTGCTGGGAATGACATGTCTAGTGCATATCCATCTTTTTCATCTAGATATTTTTGCACTTTTTCACATACATCATTTAACTGATCCCATGTCCATGGATTATCAAATGAAGGTACTTCTATTCCAGCTTCATTTAATATATCTTTGTTATAATAAAATAATGTACTTGATTCCATAACTCCTAATGCATACAATTTATCATTTACTGTTCCTTGCTCTATTATAGAAGGAAGGTATTTATCTTTTTCATCTTGAGTTAATTCCGCCATAGGTTGAATTATATTATTAGCTGCATAAGCAGATACATTAGGTCCATCCACAGTTATTATATCTGGAAGACCTCCTGAAATAACTGAAGAATTTACTTTATCTGTATACCCTCCACCACTTTCATTACGTGGTACAAATTCAACACTTAGATAATATTGACCATCATATTCTTCATTAAACCTTTCTACTGCATTTTTATAAGCTTGTCCCTCAGTTGTTTCTTCTATAACATGCACCCACATTGTTAATAACTCTTCGCCATCATCATAACCCTGTAAGTTTTTGTTAGATACTTTCTGATTTCCTAAAGAACATGCTGTAAGATTTAAACAAAATATAAGTAAAATAAAACCACAAATTTTTTTCACTGCTCTTTCCTCCCACCTTTTAGTTAACCGGTAATGTTACCGGTTACTTTACAAATATGTTAACATGAAATCAATTACATGTCAATAATATTACACTATCCTTTTTTGATTTAAATAATTTTTAATGATATACTTACAGTAAAAAAAAGGAGGCTCTACATGAAAAAAAATGTCACCTTTAGTGATATAGCAAAATACACAAATTTTTCCAAGACAACTATTTCGAGATACTTTAATTCACCTGAAACGCTAACAGAAAGCTCAATAAAAAAAATAGAAAAAGCACTAGTAGAATTAAATTATACTGAAAATAAAGTTGCTAGAAGTTTGGCTAATGGTAAAACAGAAATTATTGGAATTATAATTCCTAATCTATTTCTTCACTATTATTCACAAATATTAAGTAATTTAATACAAACTTATAGCAAATATAATTATAAATTTATAGTATTCCTAGGAGATTCAAATCCAGATGAAGAGATAAAATGTATAAAGGAATTGATGGCCTATAAGATTGAAGGACTTATAATGTTAAGTCATTCAGTGAATTCACAAATATTAAAAGAATTTAATATTCCTATTGTATCAATAGAACGTGAAGATGAGTTCATATCAAGTGTAAACAGTGATAACTATGGTGGGGCTGTTAAAGCTACTAGTTTATTAATAAAAAACAATTGCGATGTATTAATACATATAAACAGTCATGTTAGTAAAAATATTCCTTCATATAAAAGAATTGAAGGTTTTAAAGATACATGCGAAAAAAATAATCAGGATTATAAATTTTATTTTTCCGATACAGGAAATACATTCCAAGAAAGTTATGATTCATTATATAAAATTTATACAGATATAGAAAAACATTATCCAAATAAAAAGAAAGGTATATTTTTAAGCAATGATACTCATGCAAATATATTTTTAAACATACTTGTCAAAAATAAAAAGAGTATACCTGATGAATATGAAATAATCGGATTTGATAATTCACCTATTTCTACAGAAGCAATTATTCCAATAACTACTGTTGGACAAAATATATCAAAAATATCAGATTGTGCTATGAAATCGCTACTTAGACAGATTAACTTTAAAGAACAGAAAAAGAACTATTCACTTGAACATCTAACTATTGAAACAGAAATGTTTATTAGAGAAACAACTAGTAATCCTTAATTAAAGGATTACTACTATATTTGTAATTTAGGTCAACAAAACAAAATGACCTACTCTAACATTATCAAGGTAATCCAAAGTATCATTAAAATAAGTATTATATATTTTCTTATATATTTATACAAAAAATCACCTCATGACATATTCTTAATCTTAATTAGAATATTGACATGAGGTATATTTTTTAATCATTTATATTGTATTTTTTATAAATTTTCTTTTATACTTACACTTCTAAATTCAACCTTATCACTCCTATGGTGTGAATATGAATATTCAAAAGGCTGTCCATTATCTAAAAATGCAACCTGCTCAACTTCTAGAATTGGGAAATTCTTATCTATTTTTAAGTATTCCTGTTCAATTTCATTGGATAATATAGCTCTTATTGTTCTATGTGCACTTTTAATTTTCAGATTCAAATCATTTTCAATATATCTATAAACTGATTTCATTAATATTTCATTTTTTATACCTGGAATAAGGCTAATAGGCATATACGTATACTCTACTACTATAGGTTCATCATCTGAATATCTTGCTCTTATTATATGATATATAAAATCTTCTGTTGTAATCTGAAGTTTTGCCGCAATTTCTTCTGTAGGATTTATAACTTCAAACTTAATAACTTTTGTTGTTACTTTCTTTCCCTTATTACTTTCTGAAAAACCTGAGAATTGCTTTGCCATGCTTAATTCCTGAACTGAAGATTCATCTACTCCCTTTACAAAAGTCCCTGATCCTCTTCTCTTTATTACAAGTCCTTGATTAACAAGTTCATCTACAGCTTTTTTTATTGTAATTCTGCTTACTCCATATTTACTGCACATTTCTTTTTCTAATGGCAGCTGCTCATTGATATTATATTTTCCATTTTTAATTGCATTTCTTATATCTTCAGCTATATCCTTGTATTTTAACATATATGCGCACTGCCTTTCTTGACAATATTTAAATAAAATTATTAATAAATACCATACCAGTTATTCTATTGATGACTATAATCATAAAATGTAGCATGTTATCTCATTTGATTATTTTCTTATTACATTTAAAATGTCATTTTCCTCTTTTTGCTTATTTGGCACATAACTCTTAAGTAATGTAAAATTTCCTTCTAATTCATATTCTCCAAGAGATGCTGGAATAAATATGCTATCCCCCATATTTATCTTTTCTTCTCCCCCATTGTATTTAATAACTCCATTTCCATCAACACATGTGAATAAGAAAAATCTATCTTCATCACTTGTTTCTTTTACACTAGTTTGTATATCATATTTCTGAATAGTGAAATACTTGCTTAAACACAAATATGTCTTTTCATATCCGTCACACTTTAAAGTAATTCCTTTTGAATTTTCACCTTGAAGAGAGAAATCGATAACTTCTAAAGCCTTATCTAAATGAACTTCTCTTCCTCTGTTATAATCATATACTCTATATGTTGTATCACTACTTTGTTGAATTTCAGCAACTAAAATTCCCTCACATATAGCATGTACTAATCCGCTTTGAATATAGAAAAAATCTCCCTTTTTTACTGGTACCTTCTTTAAATATGGTCCTAATTCTCCTGATTCTACAGCCTTTTTAAATGTTTCTTTGTCACAGTCCATAGTTCCTGCTATTAAATATGCACCTTCTTCTGCATCAATAACATACCATGCTTCGGTTTTCCCTGAATCCTTTTCCACCCTCTCTGCATACTCATCATTTGGATGAACTTGAACAGATAATTTATCTGCTGCTGTAATTAATTTAATTAATAAAGGAAAATTATCAAGTTCAATAGCATTACCTAAAAGCTTATGTCCGTACTCTTTTATTATTTCGTCAAATCCTTTTCCTTTTAACTCACCATTAGCAACCTTGCTCATACCATTCTTATGACAAGCTATATCCCAGCTTTCACCTACAACCAAATCTTTAGGTACATTATTTCTGAATTTTTCTAAGGCTTTTCCTCCCCATATTCTTTCATAATATAAATTTTCAAATTTTATTGGATACATATTTAACCACTCCTCTAAAAATATTTATAAATCTTCTTAATTTTCGCTAATTTGATTTTTTCCATTCCTTATTCCAGTTTTCACAAAGATCATTGTAACTTTTCTTGCCTGATGAAGCATTACTAATTAAGTTAGTTGCAAAAGTTCCGTTTGATAAACCAAGAGCTGAATCATTATCACGTTTTTCAAATAAACCTAATACTTCTTGATTTTTTTCATTTGAATAAATTAAATCCATACCTTCTTTTTCTACTTTTTTTATTAATTCTAAGTTATCATTACTGCATAATATTCCACTGTCTCCAACTTCATATAAAAAATCAGTATTATTTAATAAAAATTCAAGCCATATTTTGGCTTCTTCTCTATGTTTACTTTCTATATTTATAGCTAATCCATTTAATGTATTTAAATATAAGCATTTATTATTCTTCTCATTCAAAAAGGGAACATATACTATTGAATCTTCATTCTCATATTGATTCTTTATCTTTAAATATTCATTATAATCCACTATAGCAGCACCTACTTTACCATTCTTAAAAAAAGATAATCCTGTTTTCCATGTAGATGTTAAATAATTACTTTCTACTAAATCCTCATCTATACATGTATACAATAACTTATACACATTATAATACGAATTATTATTTTCAAATAAATCATCACTTAATGCAAATTCTTCATTATAATCTGGATTTCCACTAACAGTATATACTATTGAATTCCAATATTTTAAGTGTTCTCCATCCTTTGAATTTGAATATAATGGGATAAAATCACCATTATTTTTTATTGTTTTCATAGCCTTTAAAAATTCTTCATAAGTCTTTGGTATTTCTGATATACCTACTTTATTTAATACATCAACATTATACATTATACCACCTGATATAGAAATATTTGTTGGTATACTATAAATTATATTATCAACTGATTTTATTTCAGCGAATCTATATTTTTTTGATATTTCATCTAAAGTTCCCAGAGGTTCATAATAATCCTTATAATACGATATATTCATAGATGAAGGTACAACCATTACATCTCCAGCATTTCCAGCATTAAGTCTATAAGAACATATTGTTTCATAATTTTCGCTAATGCATTCATTTTTAATATCTATATCTGGATGTAACTTTTCAAATTCTTTTTCATATTCATTTAATTTATTACTCATTAAAAAAAAGTTATTCATAAATACAACTTCTTTTTTAGTATTATTATGCTTATTAACAATACTAGATACGACTTCTGCACCTATAAAAAGTATTATAATAATTATTACAAACCACTTCTTCCTCATATTTCCTCCTTAAGTAAAAACCCAAATTTTATATTCTATAAAATTATTTATTGCGTTGAAGGTAATTATATAATGCACCTAATTTGTTAGCATTGTTTCCATATATACATCTTTTTATTACAGGCTTAATTGTTCCTTCTAAACCAAGTTCTCCATTAATCATTTTATCTAACCTCTTGTTTATTTCACTTATATATTCTTCCCTTTCACTTATTGCTCCACCTAGTATTATTACTTCTGGATCATAAACATATTGAATATTATATATACCTACAGCCATATTGTAATAATATTTATTTATTTCTTGTAATGCTATTGAATCTCCTTTACTACATAAATCAAAAACATCTTTTCCATTGATACTTCCCTGCTTTAATCCCTTTAACTTAGCCACCTTACGTGCAAGTCCACCAGTAGATCCAATTTGACTCCAAGAGTAAAAATGTGGTTCTCCATTTTCATCAAATTCGTATTTTAGTGAAGAATAACCAAATTCTCCTCCATGATAATGATTTCCCACATGAATTTTTTTATCTTTTACTATGGCTCCACCTATTCCTGTTCCACATACTACAAATGCCATATCTTTATTGTCTTTCCCTGCACCAAGCCAACATTCCCCAAGTGCTGCACAATTTGCATCGTTTTCAATTTCAACATTTAATTTTGTTAATTCACTTAATATTTCTTTAAAATTTGGTCCATGAATATAAGGAATAGCACTAACTCCTCCAATTATTCCAGTTTCACAATCAACTGCACCTGGTGCACTAATTCCAATGCCACATACATCGTACTTTTCTTTCATTTCATTACATATTTCTGCTAAACCATTGAAGAAATCATGAGCATTTTCAGCTATTTTTATACTGTCACTTTGAATTATTTCCCCAATTTCATCTATTACTGACCACTTTACTGAACTTCCTCCAATATCAAAAATCATAAAACTTCTCATACTTTTTCCTCCATTTCATGGTATTGTTTCATAAAAATATCCTTTACCAGTACAATTTCTAAAAGATAAAAAAGTGGACAATATAAAAATAAGTTATATATACCTCTTTTTTGATTGTCCACTATTTTATCGTTCTATATTAAAATCCATTGTTTTCAGCGACTTGTTTAATCCATCTTCCAGATTTCTTTATAGTCTTTATTTGTGTTGGTAAATCCACAGCTATAAATCCATATCTATTTTTATAAGCATTAGACCAAGACCAACAATCTATTGGAGTCCAAGTATGGTATCCAAAACAATTTGAACCTTCTTCTATTCCCTTATGAAGATATGCTAAATGTTCTTTATAGAAATCTATTCTATAATCATCTTCAATTACTCCATCTTTATTTATATATTTTTCTTCTCCTTCTACTCCCATTCCATTTTCAGAAATATACCAAGGAATGTTGTTATAATTATCTCTTATATTTATAGCAATATCATACATACATTGTGGATATATCTCCCATCCTCTATATGGATTCATCCTTCTTCCTGGCATTTCATAATTATCAAAATATTTATCTGGCATCCAACCTCTTGATTCATCAAACACTTCTTCTTTTGCCTTTGCTCTTCTTGGTTGGTAGTAATTAACTCCCAAGAAATCAATTTTGTTTTCTTTAATTATTTTTAATTCTTCTTCTGTCGATTCCCATAAAACATTATCTTTCTTTAATATTTCAACTAATCTTGGCGTAAACTCACCTTTTATTGCCGGATCCAAGAATGAATTGTTGAAGAAATCTTCAACAAATTGAGCCGCATTAACATCTGCTTTACTATCTGATCTAGGATATGATGGAGTTAAATTAAGCACAATTCCTATCTTTCCACCTGTTTTATTACATTCAGTTTTTCTAAAAGCTTCAATTGCTTTTGCAGATGCTAAATTTAAGTTATACATTACTTGTATTGCCTTTTTTCCATCAACTAACTTAGGATAATGGAATTCATATAAATACTCACCTTCTACAACAACCATTGGTTCATTAAATGTAGTCCAATATTTAACTCTATCTCCAAAGATTTTAAAACACTTTTCTGCAAATATCACAAATAAATCAACAACTTTTTTAGATTCCCATCCACCATATTTATCATATAATTCAACTGGTAAATCAAAATGATGTAAATTCATAACTGGAGTAATATCATTAGCTATTAATTCATCAATTACAGCATTATAAAATCTCACTGCATCTTCATCAACTTCTCCAGTTTCAAAATCTTTAATAAGTCTAGTCCATTGTATTGATGTTCTAAAGCTATTTAATCCAATTTCCTTAACTAATTTTATATCTTCCTTATAGCTATTATAGAAATTTGATGCTACATTTGGACCTATTCCATTAAAGAAAGCTTCTGGCTCTATATCAAACCAATAATCAAACACACTTGCATGCTTTTTATTAAATCTTCCTTCACTTTGTGGTCCTGATGTGGCAGAACCCCACCAGAAATTTTGAGGAAATTTATACTTCATATCCATTTTAACGCCCTCCCATATCAATAATCATATATTTTTATTGTAAAATTTAAACTAAATTTATCTATACTAATTTAATTATTTTCTAATTAAAATCACTTAATTTGTTTTCGTTTACAGTTTTAATTTTAATATTAGTCTATTCTTTTGTAAATAAAAGACATATCTTTTCTTTACAAATGTTTATATTTCTTATAAATTGTTAATATTGTTAGTAAAAATAGTATTATTTTAAGATACTAATATACCAAGAATAGTAACTTGACTTGACTTTCCTTCATTTAATACTTCAATATCAATTTTATATTTTTTCTTAATATCATTTTCCTCTAATATTTCTGTAACTGTACAATCTCCCCATCCATCTTTGAAATAAGTATCAAGTACCCTATTTTCTCCATCATTAATTCTAACTGTAAATTTTC